>JBBQQN010000042.1:0-25282 GCA_038215845.1 Flavobacteriales bacterium
ATTGATAGGCATAGTGGTGGCCGTGTATTGTGCGATGTTTTTCTCCGGATTTGTTGGTAACTACCTAATCCGTTGGTTTGATTGGAATTCTGAAACAACAAGTCTAGCAGCTTTTATTGTTACTTTTTTGTTGATAATGATTTTGTTCAGCTTATTGGGAAGGGTTTTGACCAAAGTAGCCGATTTTGCAATGCTGGGAATTTTCAACAAACTGTTTGGTGGAGTTTTCAACGTGCTGAAATATGCTTTTTTGTTGAGCGTAGTGTTTATGTTCGTAAACGCCTCTGAAAACTATAGAATTCTTTCCCAAGAGGAAAGAAACGAATCTGTACTATACGGGCCCGTAGCTTACATTGCTCCTGCCGTTCTTCCGAAAATAATGGAAAAAGTAGATGAATATAATATTGAAAGTGATGAAAATATTCCACAGGAATTCCCTGCCGAAACAGGGAATCCAACAGAATAAATATTTCAATTAAACAGTGTCTTTCACATTGTTCCTCACGTATGCCACGGCACTTTTGAACTCATCAAAAATCAATTCCTTGGGAACCAAATTCGGGATTATTTCAATTCGCTCCATCATGATCCGAGGCTGTGTTTGAAGGTTTTCAAAAATAGGTGTTATGCCTTTTTTGATAATTGCCAAAAGAACGTCCTCCATAGCGTATAAGCCCGATTGATCGATATATGGGGTTTTCCCCATTCTTATGATAACGTGTGTAGCGGTATCTGGAATCTGTTGGGACAGTTGCTGAAAATCTGAGGTATAACCAAAGAACAGAGGTCCTTCCAATCTTTTTATAAAGACTTCTTCTTTCAACTTTTCGGGAAAATTCATTTCATCTGTCCAAGCCATTTCCAGTTCATCGGAAACTCCCAACGGAACCACTTTACTTTCGGAAGCTGTAAGGTCGCCTATTTTCTTCATAAAAATGATTGAGGCCAAGACCAGCCCTACTCCCACGGCATAAACCAGGTTCCAAAAAACTGAAAGGACAAGTACCACAAGCATTACTGCTACTTCGCTCTTCTGCATTTTTGGGATGGCTTTTAAGCCTTTGTAGTCCATAACTCCAATTCCCACAGTAATTAAAATCCCCGCGAGTACGGCGGCCGGAATCTGTGAAGCCACGGGACCAAGCGCGAGCAAAATGACCAGTAGAAGAAGGGCGGCAATCATTCCTGAAAGTTTGGTAGTTCCTCCGGCATTAATGTTTACTACAGTACGAATGGTAGCTCCCGCACCCGGTATTCCTCCGAAAATTGCAGCAACACTATTACCTATTCCTTGACCCATCAATTCTCTATTTGGGTTGTGTTTGGTCTTGGTTATATTATCTGCAACCACAGAAGTTAGCAGTGAATCGATACTTCCGAGGAAAGCCAGCGTTAGCGCTGTAAAAACATAGGGAGAAATTTCTCCAAACTGAAACTGGCTGAACATATCCAGATTGGGTATTGGAAAACCGCCCGGAATTTGATCGATAGGCTGATAATCCAGTTTTAGAAAATAAGCACCCAGCGATACAACCATAAGCGCCACCAAGGTGCTTGGAACTTTAGCGGTAATTCTTTTAAAACCATAAATGATTAAAATTGTAAGGGAAGCCAAAAGGAATTCCAGCCAATTTATAGACGAAATGGCTCGTGGCAACGCCTTGATTGCTCCCGCTACGCCAGAGTTTTCAGCTTTTGCGAGTGTTTTGGCCTCCTGTAAAATTTCTTCTTCCGAAATATTTTCAGACCTGTTGATGGTTTCCTTAAAATCTTCAAGCACCAAAATACCTTCCCCAGCTTCGTCCTGTAGGATTTTTGTCATCAGTACTTCTTCAGCCCTTGGTTGGAAAGTATCTATATATGCAGTATCATCATCAGTATAATAACCGAGAATCGGAAGTAATTGCGTCACCAGAATAATTACCCCAATAGCGGTCATAAAACCAGAAACAACGGGATAAGGAATGTATTTAATATACTTTCCAACACCCGTAACGCCTAACAATACCTGCATTATGCCGGCCATTAAAAATACTAGGAGGATATAGGGTAGTGCTTCTTCAACATTGCCATTGTTAGCAGCAATTATTCCTGCTATCATAATCATTGAAACGGCTGTCATTGGTGCTGTTGGACCCGAGATCTGTGTGTTTGTGCCCCCAAAAAGAGATGCGAAAAACCCGATAAAAATTGCGCCATATAAACCGGCGTCGGGTCCTAATCCAGACTGTACTCCAAAGGCAAGTGCTAGAGGAAGGGCTACAATACCGGCAGTGATTCCGCCAAATAGATTTCCACGGAAATTTGAGAATATATTTTTACTCATAATTAATTGGTTTTATTTTTTAAAAGTTGAGTTGGTACACTTTGTCCAATTCGGAATCGTTGCTGATATTTACTTGCAAATCCTTAATCAATCCTGAGTCCAATCCATAAACCCAGCCATGAAGTTGAAGGTCTTGATTATTGCGCCAAGCATTTTGGACAATAGACGTTTTGGCAAGATCAAACACTTGCTCCACCACATTAAATTCAACAAATTTATCGAATCTTTCGCTTTCATCCTCAATAGCGTCCAATTCAGGTTTGTGCAGTCTGTAAACATCTTTTATATGCCGCAGCCAATTGTCTATCAGACCCACAGATTTATTCTCCATTGCAGCTTTTACTCCGCCACAGCCGTAATGTCCGCAAACTATAACGTGCTTTACTTTTAGAACGTTTACGGCATAATCCAATACGCTTAGCATATTCATGTCTGTATGCACTACCATATTGGCAATGTTGCGCTGTACAAAGACTTCGCCCGGTTGGGCGCCAATAATTTGGTTTGCGGGTACGCGACTATCTGCGCATCCAATCCACAAAACAGGTGGGCTTTGTCCCGTAGCAAGCTTTTCAAAATATTTGGGATCTGTATCTAATTTATTCTGTACCCAGCTTTTGTTGTTGTCTATTAATTGATCGTAGAATGTCATTGTTTTATTTTTTAAAATGTGCGTATATTTTTTTTGAAAATTGTAAATATCTTACCTGATTTAACAATCCGTTCCCTGAAGGAATGACTCTCCTGAGGATTATCCTTTATTATCAATAGATCCGAAAAGTCCATATCCCTTGTGTTAAAAGGGAGAATGGAAGTCTTAAAGGAATACTTCTAAAGTGACGGTTGATCGGCACTTCGGGATATTAAATTTTTCGTGGTAATTTTAATCTTCCGGAGTTCGGAGGAGCTAAAAAGGCATTATGCCATTTTAGGAGGGGGGGAGACTACGTCTAAAAATACCATCTTGTAGTTGTGAAGATAGTATTGAAATTTATTTTTTTGCTTTCTCAAAAATTGAATAGTTGCCAAATGTGATTTTGAATCGGCAAAATGAAACTCTGGGATAAGCTTGGGTGCTTTAGCAGAATTTTCTTCCTCATTCACTGAAAAAAAATAGGAAACATCACCTTTCATTCCAGTAAATGTAATTACGGAAGGGGCTACAATAAAATTTGTAAACACGATTAAAAGTATGATGCTTAATAGTCTCAGCTGTTTTTTTTTTAGAATTTCAAAAATAATGTTTACAAAATTAAAATGTGTTAAGAAAACAACAAACTTATAGTTGTTTCAGCTCGGTAGCGGGTATCCAGCCGTCCTTTCCGTCTGCCAACGCTATTCTGTACCAATTACCATCTTGAGCGGTAATTTGCACTTTTGTGCCTTCATGTAGGGTGAAAGCTGCGTTACTTCCCATATTAGGCTCACTTTTAATTTCAATTTCTTCCGAAAAAATAATCGCCGGTTGATCATTCTTAACGTCGTTGTAAGTTAAAAATGCCATAGTTAGCGAACCAATCAATAAAAAAATACTGAGCAATGAGCTTGTAAAGAGCAATCTTTTCCTCTTTTCAGAATAGGAAAAGTAATAAAGTAGAAAGAAAAGCACAAAGAGAATGGAAAATATAACAGCTCCAACAGCCCAGCCGTTAAAAGTAAATATTTCTGAAACCGCGTGAAACCATTTTGAAAAGATTGTTTTGGGAAGCGGCTCAATGGCATCAATCCGCGCATTTTCAGCGAAAGCTAGATTATTTTTTATGTCACTATCATTTGGGGAAAGCTGTAGTGCTTTTTCATAATAATAAACACTCGGGCCAATATTGTTTAATTTGTATTGGGCGTTTCCAAGGTTGAAGTATAACTCGGCAGAATGTTCGCCATTATCCAAAATTTTCATCCAAGCATCCACGGCTTGTTGGTATTTTCCGTTTTTGTAAAGTTCCTTTCCTTGTTCAAAATTCGCTTCGTTTTGACTGAAAGCGGATAATGAAATAAAGAAAATAAATAGGTACAACAGTTTTTTCATCATCATCAATTTTACTGTATTTGTTTGTCAATATTTGAAATTACATCAACTGCCTTATTGTAATCGTGCTGCACTTGGCTTTTTCCACCGGAGGCATAACGCGCGTACTCGCAATTTTGTAGCAACTTCATAAAATCTTCTACTACGGAAGCTTCAACACTTTTTTCAATCAATAATTTTGAAATGTGTTCTTTGGCCATTTCCGAGGTTTCAATATTCAGCTTCGCCTTTAAGTAATTGTGAAAGGCGCGTTCCAACGATTCATAGAAAGTAGGTGGATTGCCCATATTCTTTTTCGCTTCGGAAAGGTATTTTTTGGCAAGCCTGTCTGCTTTTCTCAGTTTGTTTCCTTCCACATCTGCTAAGCGTGCTTTCCTCTTTTTCCCAACAAGAATAAACAATGGAATCAATAAAAACGGACTGCCCAAAAGTGACCAAAACAGAGCCGATTTGAAAAAGGATTCTTGGGCAATGGGTTCAAGATTGGCATCCAGTTTTAGATATTTAAATTGATCTTTTGAAAGCACAACCGGCTGTTTATTGCCAGCAGTATTTGGGTTTGTATTGTTGGCAGTTATTGGGCCATTTTCAACATCTATAATTATTTCTTTTGAAGAAAGGGTTCTGTATTTTTCGGTTTTTGGATCGAAAAATGAAAACGTAATCGGGTTAATTGGGTACTTACCCTTAAACTGGGGAACAACAGTATATTTTTCTGTTACGGAGCCTTGCATTCCACTGCTTGTTGTGGCTACGTCTTCTTCGTGTTCGGGTTCGTAAACCTCGAGGGAACTTGGCAATTTTAAACTTGGGGGATCAAATAATTTAAGATTTCCCTTCCCGGAGACTTTTACGTCAAGTTCCAAGCTTTCGTTGGCGTCCAAGTTTGTTTTGCTGCTAGCTACCGCAAATTGAAAATCGCCAACAGCGCCATTGAAACCATCGGGTTTGCCTTCAAGCGGCAGAGGCTTTACATCGATAGTTCTGTTTCCTGCCGATATTGTTTTATTAACCCGTTCCATTAAGCGACGGCCAAAGAAATCGCGGCGGTTTCCGGGCACATCGATTGGAATGTCGAGCGTTAAGGGTTCAATATCCAGCTTTCCGGTTTTTTGGGGGTAGAGAACGGTGGTTCGCAAAATTACATAGCGATAATCCTTACCTTCATATTTTCCCTCGTATATTTTGAAATTGTTTTGGGTATCAATATTCTGACTCCAGAAATCGGCATATTTTGGAGTGTCTATTTCACGCCAATTGCTGGTAATGCTCACATCGTGCGAAACATAAAGTTTATAGGTAACCGAAATGGCTTCGTTTAAATAAGGATTTGCGTTTGAAATTTCCGCAACCAAATGTACATTTTCACTTGCTACGAATTCTGAATTATTTCCGTCCTTGGGAACATCTACCGCGGCTGTAACTTCAATATCCAATGGTAGGGTTTTATAGGTTTCGCCTTCTATTTCAATAGTGGCCTGGCCAATTGTAAATCTTCCGCGAGCCTGGGGAGCCAAAAAATAGGAATAGGTTTTTGAAAAACTGCGCTTGCCATTAATCCAGGAATTGCTGATGGATTGGTTGGGGCCACCAACAACCTTGAAATTATCAAAACTCGGTGGACTGAAATTATCCCCGTCCTTGTTCATTTCAAAATCAATCCGCAAACGTTCGTTTATTCCAAGCGTTTTTTTGCTTGCTTTCGCATCAAACTGAACTTGTGCTGTGCCAATAGCACTGCACAAAACAACTCCTAAAAGGAATAAAAAATGTTTCAACTTCATAATCTACCAGTCTTTACTTGATTGCACTTTTGCGCCCTTTTGCTTTTCGGCGTTCACTTTGTCCTGCACCTTTTTCTCTTCATTGTTCATTGCTTCCAACAAACTTTTTACTTGTTGTGGTGACAATTGTCCGGGGACAGGCTGCTGTTGCTGAGGTTTATCACCTTCTTTTTCATCTTTGGGCTCATCGGGTTTTCCTTTATCTTTATTTTGGTCGCCCTCCTTATTTTCATCCTTTTGATCGCCTTTGTCCTTTTGATCTTTTTGGTCGCCCTTATCACCCTGATCCTTTTTGTCCTGCTGATCCTGATTATCTTTTTTATCCTGATCTTTTTTGTCTTTATCTTTATTTTGATCATCCGGTGGTGGCGGATTTTTCTCAAGCATATCTTTTGCCAAGGCTAGATTATATCGGGTTTCGTCGTCATTGGGATTATTTCGAAGGGCATTTTTATAAGCTTCAACGGCTTCGGAATATTTTTTTTCGTTCATATATGTATTTCCCAAATTGTGAAAGGCTTTGTGCTTTTCACTTTTAGAAGTCGCCACGGAAGCCGCCTGTTTGTAACGATACATTGCCTCTGCGTTTCTTTTTTTTCCGTAATAGGCATTACCAAGATTGTATTTTCCCGTATCGTCCTTTGGGTTTAAAGCAATGGCTTTGCGATATTCCGCTTCTGCCGGAACAAAATTTCCCTCATTAATTTGGGCAGTGGCCTCACTTAAATATTCATTCGATTCTTTTTGTTCTTTTTGGATTTCTTTAAGTTCCTGTTGCGAATAAGTATTTAAAGAGAATATGGCCATTGCGAAAAACAAAAAGCCATTTTTAAAGAAAAAGGTTTTCAGAAAAATTGTATTATCGTCGTCGCTCCACATATTATTCTTTCTTTTCATTAAATAAATTCAATTTTTTAAGCCAAGCGGTTTTGCGTTCCAATAGGAACACATCCAATACCAACAAAAATAGTGCCCCAGCTAAAAACCATTGAAATTGATCCTTAAAATCTGTGAATTGTTTGGCTTCAAACTCTTTTTTGTCCATTCCATTTAAAATGCTCGTTACCGTATCCACTACTTTTTTGGTATTGCTGCCGTCAATATATTCGCCATTGGCCTGTTTTGCAATAGTCTTCAGCGTTTCTTCGCCCAAACGAGTAATAACCTGTTCGTTATTTTGATCGCGTTTGTAAGATTGAAGTATGCCGTTATTTTTTATAGGAATAGGACCTCCTTGAAGCGTGCCAACTCCAATAGTAAAAATACGAATTCCTTTTTTTGAAGCTTCATCTGCTATTTCGGAAAAATTGCCTTCGTGGTCTTCCCCATCGGAAATTATAAAAAGTACGCGATTGGTTTGTCCCTCATCGTCATAATAGGTTTCCGCCATTTGGATAGCTTCCGTTATTGCCGTTCCTTGTGAAGAAACCATATCGGTATTCATTCCGCTCAAAAATAATTTAGCCGAAGCAAAATCGGTAGTTATAGGCACTTGCGGGAAGGCACTTCCGGCGTAGCCTATAATTCCTATTCTATCGCCCGCAAGGCTGTTTATAATTTGAGTGATTAACTGTTTTGATTTTTCGAGACGGTTGGGAGCAATGTCCTCGGCAAGCATACTTTTTGAAACATCCAACGCAAATACCACATCGACGCCCTCGCGTTTTACGGTTTCAATTTTGGTTCCAATTTTAGGGTTTACCAAGGCAAAACTTAAGCAGGCAATTGCCAAACAAATCACGAAAATTTTTAAACCTGATTTAAACAGGGAGCGGTTGGTGCTCAGTTTATTGAGAAGTTCTTTATTGGCAAAGCGTTTTTGCGCTCTATTTTTCCAAAATAAAACCAATAAGAATATCACCACCACTACCGGAATGGCTAGCAAAATATAAAAATATATGGGTTGTTCTAATTGGTACACTTTCTGTTTTTTTATAAAAATCCTCTAAAAACCGTAAACCGCAAAAGCAATTCCAATCCCAACAAAATTAGGGCGAAAATTGCCCAAGGGCGGAACATTTCGTCATAGTTGGTGTATTTGAATTCTTCTATATCGGTCTTCTCTAGTTTGTTTATTTGTTCGTATATCTGTTCCAATTTGGTGTTTGTCGTTGCACGGAAATATTGACCGCCTGTTGTTTTGGCGATTTCCTTTAGCAAATCTTCATCAATTTCAACCTGCACATTTCCGTATTGGAATCCGCCGTCGGGCCTAATTCCAATGGGAGACATTGCCATGCCGTTGCTTCCCAAACCTATTGTATATACTTTTATTCCAAACTCCACCGCAAGTTCACTGGCTATTTTTGGATCTATAAATCCGGTATTGTTTACCCCATCGGTCAATAAAATAATAACCTTGCTTTTTGCGCGGCTATCCTTTAAACGGTTTACTGCTGTCGCAAGACCGGAACCAATTGCGGTCCCGCCTTCAATAACGGTATTGTATTGAATATTTTTAAGTGAGGAAATTACAATTGTTTTATCGCTTGTTAAAGGGGTTCGGGTATAACTTTCCCCTGCATATTCTACCAAGCCAATACGGTCGTTTGGTCGCGCATTTATGAAGCGGGCGCCAACTGTTTTCAACGCTTCCAGTCTATTTGGTTTTAGATCGCGGGCAAGCATACTGGCTGAAACGTCCATAGCCATTACAATATCTATCCCGCGGGTAGTTTTTGTTTTTGTAGACTCGTCAACTGTTCGGGGGCGTGCCATAGCCACTATTAATGCGGTAAGAGCCAAAAGTCTTAGAACGAAAAGCAACGGCTTTAATCGAGCCAACCAATTATTTCCACTTTTAAACCCTTTGATACTCGATATTTTCAAGGAAGGGGTTTGCTGTTTCCTTTTCCATAAATACCAACCTATAATTATTGGCAGGATGAGAAACAACCAAAAATACTGCGGATTTACAAATTCGAAATTACTGCCCATCTTTCCCTGATATTTCAAGCTCTATGGAAGCTTCGATTCGTTTTATTATTTGTTCGGCATATTTTCCGTCATTTTGATAAACAATTAAAACTTCCTGTAAGCCGTTTTGCTGTGCAAAAAGCAGCAATTCATAGGTGCTTTTTTGTTTCAACACTTTATCTTCACTCATCTGAACGTTAAATTCGCCGTATGCTTTTAACCCTTTGATGCCTTTTTCGGTTTCAAAATCATCTCGTTTTACAATCATATTTTTTGCACCACTTTGTTCTAGATCGTCCAATACAGCATCGAGTGCGGTATCAAGTGCAATGTCCTGTTTTTGGCTAAACTGGGTTGTTGAAACCATTATATAGAAGGGGGATTTCATTTCGCCATAAGTGAAAACATCTTTACCGCTGATAGCACTTTTGACGGCATCTGTGGTAGGAGCCTCCCCCCTTAAGAGCACATTTGGAGTTTCTAAAATAACCGCAGGATTGCCATATTCACTACTGATCCAGCGGTTTTCTGCAAGTTCACGCAGATCGTTTCCGAGAACCTTGTCTTTTAAATTGTCAAAACCCGCAACCCCGCCATAGACAATTGCAGCAAGAATTATTACAGCCGCGACGCCAGTAATTCCAAGAATCCATTTTCTGCGTTCGCGTTTTTTTCGAAGTTTTTCAAGGTATTCCTGATTTTCCAAAAGTTCTTCTTCAGTAGGTTCAGGGACCGCTTCGTGAGTTTCGTTTATAATTTCCTCAATTGTTTTTCTGTCTACTTCGGCCTGACCGGATTGTTGGTTCATTTTGGCGAATTTCACCAAATCTGCACGTTTGAAAATCAAGTCCAATCTCCGAATTGTTTCAACATCAAAATCAAAATTACCGCCATCCTTTAGCATCATCAAACGAGTAATAAGTTCATCGCTGGTGCTTTCCAACGCGGCTTCGTCCACTTCGCGGTCCAGATATCGTTTAACAATTTCGGTAAGACTGCTGTAGTATTCCTTGCTTTTATTTTCTTTTAGCAATTGGGTATTATCCAAATTTTTCAAGGCTACAATAGCTTCTTCGTAAGGCGGTAATTGTTTTTCTGCAGCAGCTTTTCTTTTTTTTCTTCGGAAGAAATAAATAATAAGACCCACAATAAGAAGAATGGGAAGTAACCAATAAAGTAATAAAAGCCAATCAAATGGAGGGCTTTTTACATCCAACACCGGTTTTATGTCGAACATTTTTTGCTTGGTGGTATCCACAACCACGTCGTTCACTTCAACCTCTATGGAATCTGTTAAAAAAGGTTTATTGTTGATGAGAATGCGCTGCGGCGGAATGGTATAGTGACCACTGTCAAACTGTGTAAGCCCGTATTTTTTAATTAAGCGATATTTTGAAGCTTCGAAGGTGGTGTCAATTTTATAGGAATCAATCATTTCCAAAGGCGCGAACGTTTGCCCTTCGGGAAATACAACAACATCAGTGGAGTCTGCCTGAACATTAAGTGTGTAAAGGATTTCTTCGCCTATTTTTATTTTTGTTGAATCTACCGAAGAAGTTACTTGGGCGTTTGAGAAAAGAGAGAAAAGAAGAAAGAACCCAGAAAGTAGTAGCGGCAGATTTTTTTTAAAAAGAACTGTTATTCCCTTTGCCAAAAATCCTTTATTTAACAGCATGTTTCTATTATCTAACATCTAAAATCTAACGTCTTTTAAAATAACCCAGTAATTTCTTAACATAACTTTCATCAACCCTACAGCTTAAAGCTCCTGCGCCACTTTTGGTAAAGGATTCCACGAAGTAATCGGCACGTTCGCGGTGAAAACCGTAATAGGCATTGCGTACATTTTTTGAAGAAGTATTTACAAGCATCAGTTCGCCTGTTTCCTTATCCTCCATTTCTACCATTCCCAGGTTTGGCATATTTTCTTCCGCTCTGTCGAAAACACGAATTCCGGTAAGGTCGTGTTTTCTGGCAGCTATTTTTAAAGTATCTCGATAATTGTCTGCAATAAAATCTGAAAGCACAAAAACGATGGCTTTTTTCTTCATTACGTTGCTCAAAAATTTCAGCGCGTTTGCTAGGTCCGTTTTATTGCTTTTGGGCTTGAACTCTATCAATTCGCGAATAATTCTGAGCACGTGCGATTTTCCTTTTTTCGGGGGAATGTAAAGTTCTATTTCATCCGAAAAAAGAATCAAGCCCGTTTTGTCATTGTTCTGCATCGCTGAAAAAGCCAGTGTAGCAGCTATTTCGGTAATAATTTCGTTTTTGAATTGTTCGTCGGTACCAAATAATTCCGAACCGCTTATGTCTACCATAAGTATCAGCGTGAGCTCCCGCTCTTCTTCAAAAACTTTTATGAAAGGTTCGCTGTAGCGCGCGGTAACGTTCCAATCTATATTCCGCACATCGTCGCCAAATTGGTATTGGCGGACTTCGCTGAAAGTCATCCCGCGACCTTTGAAAGTACTGTGATACTCGCCACCAAAAACGTGATCGCTCAATCGGCGCGTTTTTATTTCGATTTTCCGTACTTTTTTAAGAAGTTCTTTAGTATCCACTTTTGTAGTTTCAGGTTTCAAGTTTCAGGTTTCAGGTTCAAGTTTATTCAACTTGTAACTTTGAACTTGCAACTTTAAACTTTTTAAGGTACTTCAATTACATTCACAATCTTGTTGATGATTTCTTCGGAAGTGATGTTTTCTGCTTCCGCTTCGTAGGTAATGCCGATTCTGTGGCGAAGCACATCGTGCACGATGGCACGAACATCTTCAGGAATCACATAACCACGTCGACGGATAAAGGCGTAACATTTGGCAGCTATTGCCAAGTTAATACTTCCACGGGGTGAAGCGCCGTAGCTAATTAGTGGCTTGAGTTCGGCAAGTTTGTAATTTTCTGGAGTCCGAGTGGCAAAAATAATATCGAGGATGTATTTTTCAATCTTTTCATCCATATAAACCTCACGAACGGCTGCTTGTGCTCTTTTTATCTGTTCCAATGTGGCAACAGGATTAACCTGCTCGTAAGATTCTTTAAGGTTTTGACGTATAATTAACTGCTCTTCGGCAATCTGCGGATATTTTATTACTGTTTTCAGCATAAAACGGTCCATCTGAGCTTCTGGCAATGGGTATGTTCCTTCCTGCTCAATTGGGTTTTGTGTTGCCATTACCAAAAACGGTTTGTCCAGCTTAAAGGTAGTTTCGCCAATGGTTACCTGCTTTTCCTGCATTGCTTCTAAAAGTGCCGACTGAACTTTGGCGGGAGCGCGGTTAATTTCATCTGCAAGAACGAAGTTGGCAAAAATAGGCCCCTTCTTTATGCTGAAATCATTTAACTTCATATTGTAAATGAGCGTTCCTACAACGTCGGCTGGAAGAAGATCAGGAGTAAACTGAACGCGGCTAAAAGTTCCGTGAACAGCTTTTGACAAGGTGTTGATTGCAAGTGTTTTTGCTAGTCCGGGAACACCTTCCAAAAGTATGTGGCCCTGCCCAAGTAAACCAATCATCAGGCGTTCTACCATATGTTTTTGGCCCACTATTACTTTGTTCATTTCAAGGGTAAGAATGTCAACAAAGGCACTTTCCCTTTCAATTTTCTCATTTAAAGCACCAATGTCAAAGGCAGTTTCTGTATTTTCCATAATATATTTAGATTCAATGAAAGCGTATTTTTTACGACCGTGCAAATTGAAAATTTATTGATAAAAACCCTGTTAACAATTGGTTAAATTAAAAAAAGGAAACTCTAAAGTTTCATTTTTTTGTTAAAGACACTTTTTGTAGTTTATACAAGTTTTAATTTTACGGAGAAATAGTCTAAAAATCTTATTTAAAATATGAAAAACAAAACAGCATTTATTACCGGTGCCACCTCTGGAATAGGATTGGCAACCGCAAGGTTATTCGCAAAAAATGGATTGAAATTGGTGCTCTGCGGAAGAAGGGAGGAACGGTTAGAGAATATCTCTAATGAATTATCGGAGTATACGGAAGTACATACCTTAAATTTTGACATACGAAACAAAGAAGAAGTTTTTTCAACTGTAAAATCGCTTCCGAAGCAGTTTTCAGAAATTGATATTTTAATAAACAACGCTGGAAATGCCCATGGCATGGATACTATCGATGAAGGAAATACGGACGACTGGGATGCGATGCTGGACATAAATGTTAAAGGCTTGCTGTATGTAAGCAAAGCAATCCTGCCAAAAATGATTGAAAAAAAATCTGGACACATCATCAACATTGGCAGTACCGCCGGAAAAGAAGTTTATCCAAAAGGGAATGTCTATTGTGCCAGCAAACATGCTGTTGATGCTTTAAACCAAGGAATGCGGATTGATTTGAACGGAAGGGGAATAAAAGTGGGCGCCATAAATCCAGGAATGGTAGAAACGGAATTTAGTGAAGTGCGATTTAAAGGAGATAGTGAAAAGGCTGAAAAGGTATATCAAGGTTTCACCCCATTAAAACCGGAAGATATAGCGGATATTATTTGGTTTGCTGTAACGCGACCTCCACATGTTAACATTGCAGATTTAACCGTGATGTGTTTGGATCAGGCTTCTTCAACTATTGTGAATAAGGTTACTAATTGAAAGTTACAGGTTGAAAGTTGCAAGTTTTTATTAATAAATTGGTATGGCAAAAATTGAAAGATTTGAGGATTTAGAAATTTGGCAACTTGCAAGAGAGATTTGTAAAGATATTTGGGAAATAATACAGACTACGTCATTGCAAAAAGATTATAAGCTTCGGGAGCAAATAAATGGGGCTTCCGGTTCAATTATGGATAATATTTCTGAAGGCTTCGAAAGAGATGGAAATCGTGAATTTATTAATTTTTTAAGTATTGCGAAAGCTTCATGTGGCGAAACAAGATCGCAATTATATCCATGTCTAGACAGAAATCATATTGATGAACAAACTTTTAAAATTATTCTTGATAAGACTGAATTGAACAGTAGAAAGATAAAATCATTTATGATTTATTTAAAAAATTCAGATAGAAAAGGTTCAAAATATGATTAGATAAAATAACATTTAACCTGCAACCTGCAACCTGCAACCTGCAACCTGCAACCTGCAACCTGCAACCTGCAACCTGCAACCTGCAACCTGCAACCTGCAACCTTGAACAATGATCAACAAACGTCTTTTAATCAAAAACCTGCTCGCACATAATGACGAGAGCAGTTTCTATGACAAAAAGCGAAAAATTGACCTGGGCACAAAGGAAGGAAAGGCAAAATTTTTAAAACATATCTGTGCGCTTAGCAACAGCAATCCTGCTAACAATTCGTTTATCGTTATTGGGGTGGAGGACGAAACCAATGAAATTACAGGCGCAGATTTTTTTGACGACAGCAAAATACAGAACCTCGTTAACGCCTACCTCACCAATGCGCCCCTCATTATATATGAAAATGTGGCCTTTCCAAATTTGCCCTCGGACAAAGTAGTGGGCTTGGTAACCATTCGTCCAAACGGGAAAATAACCTCGTTGCGCAAAAACATTTGGAAATATTGGGGCGGCTCCATTTTTCTTCGGGATGGCAGCATTTCAATGCCCAAGGATTTTGATATCGAGATAAAAGATGTCAATTCAGAAATCGTGAAATCTATTGAAAATGCTGCAAAAAACAATATAGAACTTACCCTGGATGGCGTCATGGATTTTATAAATTATCGCCACAACAATCTAGAGAGCAACTATAAAGTTTTTAAGGAGCAGTTTGTGCTCTGCTGGGCCGGAAATCCCAAAAAAGTAAAAAAGAATACCTACTATTCCCGTGTAGATATTGAACTTATTAATGAGCAGGTGCGTCTTTTTTATTCTGCCCAGGATGAAATAAGCATCACCTTTACGGAAGATTATTTTAAAACGGTGGAATATGTGCATCTTGGTTTGAATGAACAGTTCAAATATTATCCTTTGGAAGAAGTGACCATTCATTTCAGGGAAAATGGTTCGTACCAAATGGATTCAAAACTTATTTTTGAGCCGCCACGCTTCAATAAAAAAACACTTCACCATATTTACAACGCCAATAATGCGCTATTGGAGAAACTAAAAAAGAAAATTCCTTTAAATACTTCTGAAGAAAAGGACCTTCGCAATCTTCCCGCTACTTATCTTATTTGTTATTTAAATGATTTTGAAGAAGCAAAAACAAAATTGCAGGATGCCAAGGAATTTTTAAAACCGTATGATGAAACGGTATATCGACTTTTAAAGGAATCGCTGCGTATTTTGAGGAAGGTGAGCTATAATTAAAATGAATTTTTTTATGAAAACAGTAGTAATTGGCGATATTCACGGGGGTTACAAAGGCTTAAAACAAGTGCTTGAAATTGCATCGTTTCCTCCAAAAACCCAACATATTTTTATGGGCGATTATGTGGACGGGTGGAGCCAATCTGCAGAAGTAGTAGCTTTTTTAATAGACTTTTCAGAAAAAAATGATTGTATTTTTATACGTGGAAATCACGACGAATTGCTTTACCAATATTTAAAATTAGGTCAAACTAATCCAGCGTGGCTGAGTCAAGGTGGCGAAAGCAGTATTAAAAGTTATGCAAACCTTTCCGAAGAGGAAAAGGCAAAACACCTCGATTTTTTTGAAAACTTAGTTAACTATCATATCGACACCGACAATCGGCTTTTTCTGCATGCAGGGTTTACAAATCAAAATGGGCCTCAGTATGAATTTTATCCAAATCTTGTTTATTGGGACCGTACTTTGTGGGAAATGGCCTGCGCTATGGACCCATCAATTTCCCGCGAAAATGGGAAATATCCAAAAAGACTTAAACTCTTCGAAGAAATTTATATTGGCCACACTCCCGTTACCCGGGTAGGTTTTGATGCTCCTGCAAATTTTGCGAATGTATGGAATATTGATACAGGCGCGGCTTTCAAAGGGAAAATATCAATAATGGATGTGAATTCAAAAGAAATTTGGCAGAGCGATCCGGTCTATAAATTATACCCTAAAGAAAAAGGGCGGAATTAAGACTTCTTTATTATTAATTCCTCTATACACTTCATATCTTTGTAATTAGCAATAAAAATAATAGATGGCCCTAAAGAACATAAGACTGGAAGTAATGCAGACCGTTGAAAAGGAAATCGACGGCTACATCGATAAATATTTAATACCTGTTGAGGAAATTTGGCAACCATCTGATCTTTTGCCCGATTTGCAAAAGGAGAATTATGTAGAAGAAATTGAACAGATTCGTGGAGAAGCCAAAGAACTTGGTTACGATTTCTGGATAGTTTTGGTAGGCGATATGGTTACCGAGGAAGCTTTGCCAACCTACGAAAGTTGGTTGATGGATATGGAAGGCGTGGATCAGCACGGTCGCAATGGCTGGAGTAAATGGATCCGCCATTGGACAGGAGAAGAAAACCGACACGGAGATACACTTAACAAATATCTCTATTTATCCGGACGGGTAAATATGAAAGAAGTTGAAAGAACTACCCAACATTTAATCAATGATGGTTTTGAAGTGGGAACCGGTCGCGACCCATATCGAAATTTTATATATACCAGTTTTCAGGAATTGGCCACCAATGTTTCGCATAAACGCGTAGGTAAAATTGCAAAGGAGAAAGGAAATAAATCCCTTTCAAAAATGTGCAATATTATTGCAGGGGACGAAATGAGGCACCACTTGGCCTATCGTGAATTTGTAAAAACTATTTTTGAATACGATGCCAGTGAAATGATGATCGCCTTTCAGGATATGATGCAGAAAAAAATTATTATGCCTGCGCAAAACCTTCGTCAGAGTGGTGGAAAAATGGCTTCTGCATTTGATGATTTTAGCAACGCAGCACAACGCTTGGGAGTTTATACTACCTATGATTACATAGATATTCTTGAAAAATTAAACGCCCATTGGGAAATTTCAAAAATGACCCACCTTACGGATGAAGCGGAAAAAGCCCGTGACTACCTTTTAAAATTGCCTTCGAGAATGCTTCGCATAGCCGAGCGAATTAAAATTCCACAGGACGCCAACCGATTTAAATGGATTGAGCCAAACGGAATTGTATAAACAAAAAAGCCGCTTCAATTGAAGCGGCTTTTTATTATCAATAAATTTATTTTTATAAATCAAACTTGATTCCCTGAGCTAAAGGAAGCTCAGTTGTATAGTTGATTGTATTGGTCTGTCTACGCATATAAACTCGCCAAGCATCACTTCCGCTTTCGCGTCCGCCTCCTGTTTCTTTTTCGCCACCGAAGGCACCACCTATTTCTGCACCGCTGGTTCCTATGTTAACGTTTGCAATTCCACAGTCGGAACCTTGTACAGATAGAAAATGTTCTGCTTCACGTAAATTGTTCGTCATAATTGCAGAGGAAAGTCCTTGTACAACGCCATTTTGAAGTTCAAGTGCATTTTCAACATCGCCGCTGTATTTCATCATGTATAAAACAGGTCCAAATGTTTCGTGCTGTACAATTTCATAATTGTTTTCAGCTTCAGCAATTGCTGGTTTTACGTAGCATCCGCTTTCGTAACCTTCGCCTTCAAGTACGCCGCCTTCCACTATAATTTTTCCACCTTCTTCAACAACTTTTTTAAGAGCAGTTTGGTAATTCTTTACAGCATCTTTGTCAATAAGCGGCCCAACGTGGTTTTTTTCATCTAAAGGATTTCCAATGCGAAGTTGATTATAAGCTGCAACTACAGCATCTTTCACTTTGTCGTAAATACTTTCGTGGATAATCAGTCTTCTGGTTGAAGTACAACGTTGTCCTGCAGTTCCAACAGCGCCAAATACGGCACCGATAACTGTCATTTTAATATCAGCATCTGGAGCTACGATTATGGCATTGTTTCCACCAAGTTCAAGTAGAGATTTCCCTAAACGTCCTGCAACAGCTTGGGCAACAATTTTTCCCATTCTGATAGAACCTGTAGCCGAAATCAAAGGCACACGTTTGTCGTTGGTCATCATTTCGCCAACTTTATAGTCGCCATTGATAAGGCAAGAAATTCCTTCTGGCAGATCGTTATCAGCAAAAACCTTTGCAGCAATTTTTTGGCAAGCTACTCCAGTTAATGGAGTTTTTTCTGATGGTTTCCAAACGCAAACATCTCCACAAACCCAAGCCAATGCTGTGTTCCAAGCCCAAACGGCAACTGGAAAGTTAAATGCTGAAATAATTCCAACCACGCCAAGTGGGTGATACTGCTCGTACATTCTGTGTCCGGGACGCTCACTGTGCATCGTTAAACCGTGAAGTTGGCGGGAAAGACCTACTGCAAAATCGCAGATATCAATCATTTCCTGCACTTCGCCAAGACCTTCTTGATAGCTTTTTCCCATTTCATACGAAACGAGTTTCCCGAGTGGTTCTTTTAGTCTTCGTAATTCATCACCAAACTGGCGTACAACTTCACCGCGAAGTGGAGCTGGTTTCAATCTCCAGTCTTTAAAAGCTGAAGTGGCGCTTTTCATTACTTTTTCGTAATCTTCTTTGGAAGTAGTGGTCACCTTGGCGATTAGTTGTCCGTCAACGGGCGAAAAGGATGAAATTTCCTCGCCATTTGAAAACCAGTCGCTTCCAGTGGAGGTTCCCTTGTTTACTTCTTTAATACCTAATTGTTCCAATGCATCTTCTATTCCGAAGGAAGTGGCTGCTGTTTGCATATCTACTGTTTTAATGAATTTTTATAAAAAAAATGATAAGATTTCCGCTTTGCGGAAACGAAGCGCAAAGGTACACAATGCTTTGAAGAATGGAAAATGAAACCGTATCTGTTTGGCAAATACCTTTTTAATCCTGGGTGAATCGAGGATCGGCTTCCATTACGGTTCCACATTTATTGCAGGTTCGAAGTTCCTTGCTTCCGTAGAAATGTTTGAAATGTTGAAGAAAATCGGTTTCAATATTGCTCAGCGGGAAGTAAACTTCATAGAGTTTGTTATTGCAATTATCACAAAACCAAAGGAGGCCATCTTTTCCTGCAAGATCTACCCGCTTGCGTTCTATTACAAGCCCTATTGAACCTTCGCTTCTACCGGGCGAATGGGGCACTTTTGCCGGATGCAGGTACATATCGCCGGGGCCAAGTTCCATTACTTTCTTTTCACCATTTTCCTGTATGGCTACTTGAATATTCCCTTCCAATTGATAAAAAAGTTCTTCGGTTTCGTTATAATGGTAATCCTTTCTGGCATTTGGACCTGCAACTATCATTACAATGTAGTCATCAGAGTCCACATATAAATTCTTGTTTCCAACCGGCGGCTTTAGCAAATCGCGGTTATCTTCAATCCATTTATTTAAGTTGAAAGGTTTTTTAATAGCCATAGCCGTATTTTTAGGTTTAAGTAAAAATACGGCAAAATGGTCTAATAGAAAAAGGACGTGAGGTTACTTTTTGTAAAATAATTGTGTGAAAAACGTTCTGCCTTTATCGGATGTCATAACTCCGAATCCAGTATGTGTGTAATTGCCTTCAATTATTTCTTTGTGCCCTGGGCTTTTTAACCAGGCGTTGACTACTTTTTCTGGAGTATCATAACCGTACGCTACATTTTCACCAACTGTTTTTGCATTGTCATGATATTTTATTCCTTCGGAACGGTATCCAAAATTATCGTGGTTTATTTTTTCCTGTGCAATCATGTATTGCGTATGCTCAACTGCGAAGGCAGAAGCGTAGGCGGCATCCAATTGTAAGGTTGAAAGCCCTAAAGAATCGCGATGGATATTTATTAACTCTAAAATACCACGAGACATTTCTCCATCATTTTGTTGAACTATTGACAGGTCAATTTCATATTTTGCTGTTTCCACTTCAACAGTATCCTCTTTTGAACATGAGGTAATAACAAAGCATAATAATGCTATAGCAAGTAGGTTGCTCTTTAGTAGGTGCATAATTTGTAAACATCAAATTTGGGGCATGATGTTGGGACAAATATATAAAAATTTTCCACTAAAAGTGTCTTTAGTCGAAAAAATAGCGCACTTTATCGGATTTATGACACTTTTTTATAGTTGTGGATTTTTCTAAAAATGGCGGAGACACTGTATACATTACTATTTTCGAGTATCTTAGTGTAAAATTAAAATATATAGTGATAATGAAAAATTTAACATATTTTCTTGTATTATTCGTGCTTTTAGGATGCAAAAACGATGAGAAATCACCAAAATTTTCTTCAAACAAGGTCGAAAATACCCAAAAAAGTAAAGGAGAATTTGGAATAGTTATTCATGGAGGAGCAGGGACTATTTTAAAAGAAAACATGAGTGATTCTTTAGAAGCAGCTTATAAAGCAAAACTGAAGGAAGCCATCTCTGTAGGGTACGAAATACTTAAAAATGGTGGAAACTCTATAGATGCCGTGGCATGCACCATCAATGTAATGGAAGATTCGCCCTTGTTCAACGCTGGCAAAGGTGCGGTTTTTACACATGAAGGCAATAATGAACTGGATGCCTCAATTATGGACGGAGCCACACTTAATGCAGGAGCGGTGGCTGGCGTAAAACACATCAAAAATCCCATCAATCTGGCTCGCGATGTCATGGAAAAGAGTGAGCATGTTATGCTATATGGAAAAGGAGCCGAAGAATTTGCATCAAGTTTGGGATATAAAATGATGGATACTTCCTATTTCTTCACTAAAAATAGATACGAATCCTTACAACAAACTTTACAAAAGGAAAAAACCCAAAATGAAAAGAAGGTTTCATTTGAAGATCACTACATACAAAATTCAAAATTCGGTACGGTTGGCTGTGCCGCTTTGGATAAAAACGGCAATCTCGCGGCGGGAACCTCAACCGGTGGAATGACCAACAAACGGTGGAACCGCATTGGTGATTCTCCAATTATTGGTGCTGGCACCTATGCCAATAATGCTACTTGCGCAG
Organism: Flavobacteriales bacterium; assembly: GCA_038215845.1. Lineage (GTDB taxonomy): Bacteria > Bacteroidota > Bacteroidia > Flavobacteriales > Flavobacteriaceae > Aequorivita. The sequence continues at coordinate 20,982 of JBBQQN010000042.1, forward strand.
TTTCGGCAACGGGCTGGGGCGATTTCTTTATCCGTTCGGTAGTGGCGTATGATATTTCCGCAATGATGGAATATAAGGGAATGTCCTTGCAGGAAGCCGCTTCAGAAGTTATACAGAAAAAAGTGCCCGCCCTTGGTGGCGACGGCGGCATAGTGGCAATTGACAAAGATGGCAACGTGGCCATGGAATTCAACACTGCGGGAATGTACAGGGCAACTATGAATTCCCGTGGCGAATTGGTAATTAAAATCTACAAAGAATAAAACGGAGACACAAAATAGCCGTAATCTTCCCTTCCGTTCAAGTTAAAAAAACAAATGGTTCCTCTGAAAGAGAGAATTTGTAAAGTTGAAAGGCACTATAAGTTTCAAACCAATAATCTATTTTACCCATCATTAGCCCTCACAATTAATTTAACATTTATTTAATGTCTGATTAGTTCGGTTTAAACCGAACTAATCGTAAATTTGCGCCTTCTGATATAAAAATCATAAAATAGCATTTTGAATAAAAGAGAAAAATTAATAGAAAAACTAGGCGTCCACCTTGAAAGTAAAGAGCAAATTGCGCCTTTGGCAGCGCGCATATTAGCGAAACTTATTTTGACCGGAAAAAAAGGGGTCACTTTTGAGTCGATGGTGTGTGATCTATGCGCAAGTAAAAGCACCATTTTCACCCACTTAACCAATTTACAGGCAGCACAAAGAATTACCTATTTCACCAAACCTGGAGACCGAAAAAAATATTTTATTCTCTCGCCGGATGCCATGATAAAATCGATGACCGAAATGTTGGCAAAATGGAACAATGAGCGGGATCTTCACAATGAAATTTTGGAATACAAAAAAGAAGAGAATAAAAGCATGCCTGAAAATTCGGACGCAAAATTTGAGCTGGAATTTCACAAAGATTATATCAATTTTCTAGAACAGGCAAGCGCCTCAGTTGAAAAGTTGAGAAAAAAATTGGCCGATAAAAATTAAACCAACTAATTATATTTTAAATGAAAAAGAAAAATTCAATCAATTTCCTTCCCTTTATTTTAGGACTTTTATTAGTAATGTCCTCATGTGGGAATGATAGTAAAAATCAAGCGCAAACAGCTCCCCCGGCACCCATGTTGCCCGTAGTTTCGATACCCACAAAAACGGTTACGGCCTATACTACCTATCCGGCCAGTATTGAAGGTATTATAAACAGTCAGGTAATCGCAAAAATTTCAGGTTATATAACAGATGTTTTGGTTGATGAAGGTGAAAAAGTAAGAAAAGGTCAGACGCTATTCAAGTTGGAAACACAAACACTAAATCAAGACGCTGCCGCTGCAAAGGCAAATGTGAATGCCGCACAAGTTGAGGTCGATAAGTTGAAACCATTAGTTGAAAAAAATATTATCAGCAATGTGCAACTGGAAACCGCGAAAGCAAAATTGCAGCAGGCTAAAAGCGGGTATAACAGCATTGCAGCAAATATTGACTACGGAAACATAAAAAGCCCTGTGGATGGATATGTTGGCTCAATCAATTTTCGAAAAGGTGCCTTGGTAAGCCCTAGCGGCCAAACTCCTTTGACTACTGTAGCTGATATTAGTAAAGTATATGCTTATTTCTCGATGAACGAAAAAGAATACCTGGATTTTATCCAGAATGCTGAAGGAGAAACTATTGAAGAGAAAATTAAAAAAATGCCTAAAGTGAAACTGTTGTTGGCTAATGGGAGTTTATACGATGAAGAGGGAACTATTGAGACTATAAATTCACAAGTGAACGAGAATACGGGTTCTATTTCGTTTAGAGCAGTTTTCGACAATCCTTCCAGAATATTGACCAATGGTAACAGCGGAAAAATTCAAGTTCCGAAAGTCTATACAGACGCTATTGTGGTTCCACAAGAATCCACGTATGAGCAACAGGGAAGCATTTATGTTTATAAAGTTGCCAAGGATAGCACCGCCGTTTCCACTAGAATTGGAGTAAAGGCAGAAGTTGACAACTTTTATGTTGTTGATTCAGGTATAGAAAAAGGTGATGTTATTGTTGCAAAAGGGGCCGCAAAATTACGCGGGGATTCAAAAATAAAACCACAGGAAATGCCTTTTGACAGCATTGCCAAACCCATTGAAAAAGTTTTCAGATAACCGTTGAATAAAAATAAACCATGCTAAAAACATTTATAGACAGACCAGTACTTTCTACGGTTATCTCAATAATTATAGTAATTCTCGGAGTTTTGGGACTTACAAATCTGCCCATTACCCAATATCCAGATATTGCTCCCCCAACGATACAAGTGAATGCTTCATATCCCGGAGCAAATGCTGAAACCATTCTGGAGAGTGTTATCATTCCTTTGGAAGAACAGATTAATGGAGTGGAGGGAATGACTTATTTAAGTTCCACTGCCACCAACAACGGGACGGCTTCCATTAGTGTGTATTTTGATCAGGATGTAGATCCGGATATTGCTGCGGTAAATGTTCAAAACAGAGTGGCACGTGCCAATCCGTTATTGCCGCAGGCCGTAATTCAAACCGGGGTTACAACTTCAAAGCAGCAAACAAGTGCTTTAATGTTTCTTTCATTTTACAGCACCAATAAAGATTACGATGATACCTTTCTTCAGAATTATTTAAAAATAAATGTAATTCCTGAATTGCAAAGGGTGAATGGAGTTGGAGATGTTACCGTTTTTGGCGGAAAGGATTATTCCATGCGCATCTGGCTAAATCCCCAAAAAATGGCGGCATATAGCCTAATGCCATCAGATGTTACTGCAGCTTTAAATGAACAAAGTTTGGAAGCTGCCGCAGGTTCCCTAGGAGAAAATAACGGGGAAGCTTTTTCCTATACTATAAAATATCCGGGACGTTACAAAACTGAACAGCAATATAGCGACATTGTTATTAAAGCATTGGGCAATGGCGAAATTTTAAGATTGAGCGATGTGGCTTCAATAGAATTAGGGGCACAATCCTACGGCGGCGGATCTGTTACCAACGGATATCCCGCGGTGAATATGGGTATTTTTCAAACCAAAGGTTCCAATGCTCGCGAAATTATCGATGCCATAAAAATAGAATTAAAGAAAGTAGAACAAGATTTACCGGAAGGACTTACTTATTACATTCCTTACGACACCAACAACTTCTTAAATGCTTCTATTGAAAAAGTAGTAACTACATTGGTTGAAGCCTTCTTATTGGTTTTTATTGTTGTATTTATCTTTTTGCAGGATTTTCGTTCCACATTAATTCCGGCCATTGCTGTTCCTGTATCGATTATAGGAACCTTTTTCTTTCTGAATTTATTCGGGTATTCCATAAATTTATTGACCCTTTTCGCATTGGTATTGGCAATTGGTATTGTGGTCGATGATGCCATTGTCGTCGTTGAAGCAGTCCACTCAAAGATAGATAGTGGTGAAAAAAGCTCTAAAAAAGCCGCGCTTAATGCGATGCACGAAATTTCTGGGGCAATTGTATCCATTACTTTGGTGATGTCTGCCGTATTTATTCCTGTTACTTTTATAAAGGGACCCACGGGAGTATTTTACGAACAATTTGGGGTAACGTTAATTGTTGCCATTATAATTTCTGCAGTTAACGCATTAACGTTGACGCCTGCTTTATGTGCCCTTTTTCTGAAAGGTCACGACGAAAAGCAGAACAGTAAAAAACCTGGTTTTATTCAGAAATTTTTCAACAGCTTTAACCGAGGTTTTAAGGCTACAGTAAACCGTTACGGAAGATCTGTCCACTTTCTTTACAGATATAAATGGATAACAGCATTTATTTTAGTGTTGGCCGTTTTGGGTATTTGGTGGTCATCTGCAACTTTAAAAACCGGTTTTGTACCCGATGAAGATCGTGGAATTATTTTTATGAACGTAGAGCTTCCCGCGGGTTCTTCAGTAGATAGAACACACGAAGTAAACCAAGAGCTATATGCCAAAATAAAAAATCTTCCTGGGATACAAGGGGTTTCAGTAATTGATGGGCGAAGTTTGATAAGCGGTGCCGGTAGTAACTATGGTCTCGGTTTTATTCGTTTAAACGATTGGGATAAACGCGGTGCTGATTCACTTTCCGTTGCAGCCATTACGGGGCAATTATTTGGAGTAGCGGCGCAGATTCCGGGAGCCAATATCATTTTCTTTTCGCCACCTAGTATTCCCGGTTTTGGAAATGCTGCGGGAGCAGAAGTGAACCTTTTGGACCGTTCGGGAGGAAGTTTTACAGATTTGGATAAAGCAAATCAGGAATTTATAGCAAAACTTACCGCTCGCCCTGAAATTCAGTATGC
>JBBQQN010000043.1:0-25133 GCA_038215845.1 Flavobacteriales bacterium
AAACACCACTACCGTTTATGGTTCTGGTTTAAACACCAATGCAAGTTCTGCTGGTGGATGGACAGATAAAGACCCCATCAACTACGGAACACGTGTAACTTTTGACCTTAATTTTGATTTAAGTGAAGACTTCAGCCTTTCCGGAATTGCAGGTCTTGAATTTCAAGAACAACGCTCCCAATCTATCAGTTATTCCATGATAGAAAATCCAGCAGACAAAGAGAGTTACAATATTATTGGAGGCGTTAGAAGCAACCAATATTCAAAATCCAAAAACAAATCATTATTTACAGAATGGGTTTTGAAAATGCCTTATGATATTTCATTCACCGCAGGTGTTGGAAAAAGCTCCATGAACCTTGATTTGGAAGACCGTGCCTTCGACCCAACAAGTGGCAAGCCGCAGGTAGTTTCAGCAAATTATGAAAATCTGTTTTCGCCACATTTTGCCGTAAATAAAATTTTTAACGATATGGTTTCTGTATATGCTTCCTATAGTAAAGGCTACAAAGCCCCGGTTAGTGGCAATGTAATTATTGGCGCTACCGGCGAATTGAATACAGGACTGGAACCTGAAGAAGGCGACCAGTTTGAAATTGGTTCCAAAGGGAATTTAATGGATAGCAAATTGCATTATGAAGTGGCTTTGTTTCAAGCTAAATTCAAAAATAAATTTACTTCAGTGGCAGTTCCCGCGGGAGATGGTACCACGCTTTATACCTATATAGCGAATGGTGGCGAATTGGACAACAAAGGCGTGGAAGCATTGGTAAAATACACCGCTTATGAGTCGGCAACGGGTTTCTTCAGCAATGTAAGTCCGTATGCAAACGTGGCTTATTCCGATTTTAAATACAAAGACTTTAGTTACCAATCCGTAAACAGAGATGGCGAATTAGAAGTTGCAAACTATGATGGAAATGATGTTGCAGGCGTAGCTCCATGGGTTGTAAACGCGGGAGTTGATTTTAATACAAGCATTGGTATGTACGGAACAGTGAATTTTGCTTATCACGACGCGGTTCCCTTTACATCCGATGGTTTAAACGTGGCGGACAGCTATAGTTTGCTAAATGCAAAACTTGGTTATAGAATGAGTTTTGGCCATTTTGACCTTGATGCCTATGCCGGTGCCGATAACATTACAGGCGAAAAATATTACATTATGCTTTTCTTGAACCAATTGGACGACGCGTACATTCCTGCGCCATTGGATACCGTTTTTTACGGAGGGCTTAATTTAAAATATAACTTTTAATGAAATTTGTTTAGTGTTGAATTTTGTCCAAAAGGGTACAGTTGAAGCTCCTGCTTCTTCTGTACTTATTTGGGCAATAATTTATCCTTTCAAAAATATAAAAATGAAAAAAATAATAACCCTTATCCTAATCGCTCTTAGTCTTTCGGCTTGCGGCAGGTTTGGAAACGAAGACAAAAAGAAAGATCACGAAGAGCGCATTGTATGTATTTCAAAGCAGTACAGTGAAATAATTTATGCACTTGGAGCAGAAGAATATATCGTTGCGGTAGATGTTTCCAGCTCTTATCCGCCCGAAATAAAAAATTTGCCAACCATTGGCTACCATCGTGCGCTTGCCGCCGAACCTATTCTTTCAATGAAGCCGACCTTGATTTTGGAAGACAACAATATTGGCCCCCAACACGTGGTAACACAATTAAAGGATTTAAAAATCCCGATGAAACAGTTTGGCCAATACGAAAATACCATTGCAGGTACCGATTCATTAATAAGGGAAATGGGTAACTATTTTCACAAAGAAGAAAAAGCCGAAGCACTTTGCGAAAAATTGGATGCAGATATAAATTTGGCAAAACAGGAGGCACTTAGTTATGAGAAAAAACCAATAGTGCTGGTAATCCATTTTGGTCAAGCCTCAAACATATATTTGGTAATGACCAAAAACAGCACCGCAGGACAAATGATTGATTGGGCCGGTGGCGAAATAGCCGTGGATGGTGAGCGTGGGATGATGCAATTTTCGCCAGAAGTAGTTGCCCAAAGCAATCCAGATGTTATCCTTTTGACAGATTTTGGTTACGACCGCCTCGGCTCCACTGAAAGTGTGGGAACGCTTCCCGGCGTTTCAAGTACCCGAGCGTTTAAAAATGGAAGAGTGTTTAGGGTTGAAGAACACGATATGGTCTATTTGGGACCACGGACCGGTGAAAATGTGATTGAACTCCAAAAGTTAATCCATAAGGATGAATAAACCCAAAAGACAATATAGAGGCACTTTTCCAATCCTGCTGATTATTTTGGTAGTGGTAAGTTTCTTCTCCATGCGGTATGGTGCGGTTTCAATTTCTTTGGAAGAAATTATTTCTTCCCTAAGAAAATATTTTACTACGCCTGAAAATATGGATCTCACCGAGCGCATTTTTATGGAAATCCGCCTTCCGCGAGCCATTCTTTGCATATTTGTGGGAGCGAGTTTGGCTGTTGGTGGAACTTTATTACAAGCATTATTCAGAAACCCAATTGTTGAACCTGGACTTATCGGCACTTCCTGTGGTGCGGCTTTTGGCGCTGCACTTTATTTCGCCTTGGGCGCAACTTTCGGATTTAGTGTGGGTCAATGGACACTTCCTTTAGCAGCTTGTTTGGGGGCTTTACTATCAACAAGTTTGGTTTTCTTTCTTTCGCAGTCGCGGAATACCGGCAAAAGCTCCATTGTAGCTTTATTGCTAACTGGCATTGCCATTAATGCATTATTTTTAAGTGGAGTTGGATTTTTAAGTTACATCGCCCGAGACCCACAAGCACGATCTATTGTTTTTTGGAACCTCGGTACGCTCAGTGGTGCCAATTGGACTTCAGTAGCTATTGTGGGCGTTTCAACCATCGGTACTATTTTAATTGCACTTCGTTATGCCAAACATCTCAATGCGCTGATGATCGGCGAGGAAGAAGCCCAGTTTATAGGAGTGAACATTAAAAGCCTAAAATGGAAAATACTTCTTATCAATGTAATTATGGTCGCTGTTGCAACGGCATTTGTTGGGGTTATCAGTTTTGTGGGCTTGATTGTGCCACATTTATTGCGCATCATCAACGGAAGTGATAACCGTTTTCTTATCCGAAACAGTGCGTTGTTGGGTGGGGTGCTACTTTGTGTGGCCGACCTTATTTCGCGCATGGTTTTACGGCCGGCAGAGCTTCCCATTGGTATTGTAACTTCAGTAGTTGGCGTGCCTATTTTCATCTTTTTACTTCAACGTAAAAATTATTTCTTCTAAAAATGATACAGGCAAACAACATAACGTACCAAATAGGAAGCAAAATTATCCTCAAAAATATTTCAGTGAATTTTGCTCCGGGAAAGATCAACCTCATCCTAGGACCGAACGGCGCCGGAAAATCCACGCTTGTAAAAGTTATATGTAATCAATTGAAGCCGCAAAATGGAAATGTTTTATATGAAGGGCTTGACATACGAAAAACTTCCGTAGCCGAACTGGCCAAAGTTCGGGCGGTACTTTCGCAAAATATCGAGCTTGCCTTTCCCCTAAAAGTAAACGAAGTTGTTATGATGGGCCGCTATCCTCATTTCTCGGTAAACCCAACCGCCAAAGACGAACAGGCCTGCCAAGAAGCTATGCGCTTTTTTGATGTAGAGGAAATGGCGGACCGCGATTATCTGACACTGAGCGGTGGTGAAAAACAGCGCGTGCACTTTGCGCGGGTAGTTTCACAAATATGGTATCCTATTAAAGACAGTTGCAGGTACTTGATTTTGGATGAGCCACTCACCTTTTTGGATGTACATTACCAGTTCCATTTTATGCACAAGCTGCAAGAACTTTTACAACAGGAAAATATAGTTATCGTGGGTGTAGTGCACGACCTAAATCTCGCCGCCAAGTTTGCCGACCATTTAGTATTGCTGAATAATGGCGAACTTTTGGCAGCTGGCACCAAAACCGAAGTACTTACCAAGCAAAATATGAAAACCGCATACCGTTTGGAACCGGTTATTCATAACGATGACCGGGGGATGTATTTGTTTTTTGAATAATGGAAAGGTTAAATGGTTTTTTTGTAGTTTAACACATGCTTATTAGTGTTTAACAGATAATTTATATGATAAGAAAAATTGTTGGCGTTATTACAGGCTATGCCATTTTTGTGGCTACTTCCCTTTTGTTATTTAAGTTTTCAGGGCAGATTCCGCACGAGGCCGCCACAATTAATTTTAAAGTTCTGACCTTAATTTATGGAGGTATTTTCTCATTTTTGAGCGGCTTGGTTTTGCACATTATAGCTCGAACAAAAAACTTAACCCTCAATTATATCCTCGCTTTTATAATAGCTGGTTTTGCTGCCTTTTCACTTATAAAAACAGAGGGCAACCACTGGACACAATTATTTGCAATTTTTATTTTCGCACCTACTTCAATCTTAGGCGGACTTTTTCACTTGAGAAGAAATCGCAAATTTTAAATATCCCCATATTTCCATAGTTAGTCCTTTTAAGTAACTTTACACCCTAGCTTACGTTCATACTGTCAAAATTATACGGACAGCTCTAAAAAGTAAATTCCATGTATAGGCATCAAGGTAAAAGCAGAACCATCCAGCACAATCTGCGAATAGCCATAGTATTGTCTTTTGTAGCAGGAGTAGTCAACGTAACGGGTTTTTTGGCCATTAAACAACTTACCACAAATGTTACTGGCCACTTTGCCCTATTTATGTATGATGTTTCCAAGTTTGAATTTTGGAAAGGAACCGTTTACTTCTTATATATATTTTCATTCCTTTTTGGCTCGTTTTCATCCAGCTTTCTTATTGAAAAATACAGAAGCAACAAAAAGATGAATGTATTTGTTATCCCAACCCTCATTGAATCTTTTATTTTAATATTTGTCGCATTAATAAGCAATTTTCCAATAGATGTTTCCCCAAACTTCATCGCCTGTATTTTGCTTTTTGCTATGGGACTTCAAAATTCATACGTGTCCAAAATTTCAAATGCAGTTGTTAGAACCACCCACCTTACTGGACTTTTCACCGATTTGGGAATAGAGTTATCTCAATTATTTTTCCCAAAAACACATCCAAACAGAAAAAAATTAATAACAACCATTAGACTAAGAAGTTATATTATTTGCTTTTTCTTTTTGGGTGGATTAACTGGAGGGTTTTTATATGTAAGAATTGGCTTAAAACTCAACACTTTAATTTTTGCAGCCTCCATCTTAATGGCAAGCCTCATTTACGATGACCTTAGATTTAGAATGTTAAAGGTTAAAAGAAAATATAAAAAAAGAGTCAACCGTAAAAAAGCGCTGAGCTAAGAACCAGTTTTTAATAGCTTTAAAAGCTCTGGGCGTGTATTTACTATTCCAAAAAATATATAGACAGTAATGGTTTGGGAAGAAATTTTGTAGTTTTAAGACCAACTAATAAAAACGATGATCATTAAAGAATGAGTTCGTTTTAAATTTCACTCTTATGAAAAAACTAACCATTCTCCTCCTACTTTTTATTTGCACCGTTTCTTTTGGGCAGCAGTTTAAGGTAAGTTATTCCGCTACAGATTTCAAAGGCCCATTTACTGGCAAAGTATTTTTGTATTTGAATAAGGAAAATAAGACCCCGAAAGATGGTTTCGTTGGCATAACTTCCTTCCCCTGCTATTCCATAGAGGTTCAAAATGTAAAACCCGGAGAGGCTGTTGTTTTTGATGATAAAGCCAAAAGTTACCCCGTAACGTTATCAGATATTGAACGTGGTGAATACTATGTGCAAGCAGTTTGGGACCGCAATTTGGGCGGACGTGCCATCAATGAAAGTCCCGGAAACATTTATAATACAACTACCCAAGTAAACATCACCAAAAATAGGGAAACCGTTTTTACTTTAAATTGTTCTGAAACTATCCCCCAAGACAACTTTGTAGATACTGAATTTATAAATGAGCTAAAAGTAAACTCTGCCTTGCTTTCAAAATTCTACAATAGAGAGGTTTCAGTTGATGCGGCGGTTATTCTTCCCGAAGAATACTACACGCAGCCCAATAGAAAATTTCCTATTTCGTTTAACATATCGGGGTATGGCGGCAATTATCATAATCTTAGCAATGTTACAACCTATAAAAGTCAACCCATAGATACCATTGCCTGTATTACTGTTTATCTTGATGGTAACTGCCCTTTAGGACATTCGGTCTATACCAATAGTGAAAACAATGGCCCTTGGGGTGACGCCTTTGTAAAGGAATTCATACCAGCGTTTGAAAAGAAATACAGAACCAACGGCGCTAAACTTTTAACAGGCCACAGCAGCGGTGGGTGGACCGTGCTTTCACTTCAAGTGCATTATTCAGAAGTGTTTGATGGCTGTTGGAGCAGTTCTCCAGACCCCGTAGATTTCAGGGACTACCAAGGTGTTAATCTTTATGAAGGTGAAAATTTGTATTATACTCCAGACGGAGAACAAAGAAGTGTAGCAACGGTGGCCGGGCGTTTTTCATGGGCAGCAAGCAAACAAGTTTATCAGATGGAAGATGTAATTTATCGCGGCGAACAGATGCATTCTTTTGATGCAGTTTTCAGCGCCAAGGGAACAGATGGCAATCCGCAACGCATATGCGATCCCGAAACCGGAGCTATGAATCCACAAGTTTTTGAACATTGGAAAAAGTATGATATTTCCCTTTATCTCCGTAACAATTGGCCTTCCTTAAAGAAAAACTTAGAGGGCAAAATACGTGTTTCGGTAGGCGAACAGGATAATTTTCTATTGAACGGCGCGGTGCATAAGTTGGAAGAAGTTATGAAGCTCTTAAACACAAACTTTCAGTTTGAATATTTCCCTGGAGACCATTTTACGGTATTTACTCAAGAATACAAGTCAAAAGGGAATGCTTTTCTAGCTAGTAGATATGCGGCTTGGGAAGCAGAGAATGGGAAATAAAATTCGAAAATGAGTTTTGTAGATTCACAATACTTTGCTGCTTTTTCCGATATTTATTAAATGAAAGAAGAAACAATAATATTAAAACCCAAAAAATTAACCACTGTCATACTGCTTTTAATAAGCATTCTTTTTGTTGTTATAGGATTTATTTCAATGGAAGAAAAAATCTTTATAAAATGGGGAGGAATAATCTTCTTTGGTTTAGGAATTATAGTATTCATTATTGAATTATTACCAAATTCCTCATATTTAAAGTTAAATAAGGAAGGATTTGAAATGCGTTCCTTATACCGTTCTCATTTTATTAAATGGACAGAGGTAACTAATTTCGGAATCTTCTATTTCAGGTTTAATACAATGGTTGCTTTCAATTATACCGCAGATTATAAAAAACATAATACGGGAAAGAAAATTTCTGAATTGCTTTCCGGATATCACGGAGCCTTATCAGGTACTTATGGTATGAATGCTACAAAACTTGCGGAGTTAATGAATGAATGGAAATATAAATATGAAAACTCCTCCGCTACCACACATTTGCCACCGGAGGCCATCTCATAAAAAAAAATTATCCCGCCAATTCCACCAGCTTGGCAAGCGTGCGGTAGTTACGTGTAGTAGCCGCAACCTTTAATTTTTTCTCAAAAAAGTTATTATTCAGTTTCGCATTTCCGGCTCCCTTGCCAAAGAAGATATAAACACATTCTGGGCTTAGCACGAATTCCTCATTTGGGTAGCTAATTTCGCTTACTGCCTCCATGAATTCCTTTTTGGGTGGAGAAGCAAGCAACATAAAGTATGCTTCGACTTTCTTTTCTTCCTCAAAAGGGCAATCCTTTAAAATTTGGGCAATCGCATCTGCAGTTTTCACCAGCACCGGCACTTCCCAACCAAACTGCTTTTCAATTTCATTTGAAATCATTTCCGCCAAACCATTCCCTTCCTTTGCAGAAAAAACCACATTTCCGCTTTGTATATAAGTAGTTACATCAGCAAACCCCAAAACCTCAAAAAGGATTTTAAGGTCTGCCATTTTTAGTTTCTTATGCCCGCCAACGTTTATGCCTCTAAGAAGTGCAATATAAGTTTTCATGTTAATAGTTTTGGCGTTGGTTTAAAAATCTGTAAATCAAGATTCCATAGGGTTTCACAATGTAATGAATAGAATAATCAAACCGTTCCAGAGTAATTATTCTAACATTTCTATAACGAACTTGAAATGCTTTCGGCATCAAAAAAAGAATCTCTATTTGCCGATAAAAATCTGCCCAAAAAGTATCTTCCTGCTCATTAAATTCAAAAAAGCATTTTGCTTTATGCAGTTCAATTTTTGCCTCCTTAGTAATCCTTATTTCATCGCCCATATTGTTTAAGGATATCTTTTAAAGAATGGGTTATTAGCGTTCCATTTGCATCCCTTTCAATCATATCATCCATCATCGCTTTATATTCATCCGAAGGTTCAGAAAAACGCAATGCAGTTTCAGATAGCGTAAATTCCAAGTAATTTTTAAGAGAACGTTTTTGAAGTTTTGCCTGTTTTTCTAAAATTTCTAGATCTTTATCATCCAGCTCTATTAACTTTTTTGTCTTTCCCATTATATATAGATTTTATATATCAAATATATATAAACAGCTCAAAAAATACAAGAAGAGATTATAAATTTTGGGATACAACGTACCCACTCGTCCAAGCATTTTGAAAATTGAAACCGCCGGTTATTGCGTCAATATTCAAAACTTCTCCTGCAAAATAAAGGTTTTTATGGATTTTACTTTCAAAGGTTTTAAAGTTTACTTCCTTTAAATTTACTCCGCCAGCAGTCACGAATTCTTCCTTAAAAGTACTTTTCCCAGTAACATCAAAAATACCGGCCGTAAGTTGGTTGGCAATATTCTGAAGGTTTTCTTTGGTGGCATCCGCCCATGTCAAGGTTTCATTAATACCGGAAGCTTTCAACAAATTTTGCCATAAGCGTTTCGGAAGTTCCAACTGTGCGTATTTCATAAGCGTTTGCTTGCCGTAGGTTGCTTTCAAATCCTTTAAAATATCCAAAACTTCTTCTTCGGAAAAATTTCCCAACCAATTTACTTCAATGCTGAAATGATATTTTAAAGGCTCCAAGATTCGTGCACCCCAAGCCGAAAGTTTTAAAATGGCAGGTCCGCTCATGCCCCAATGTGTAATCAATAATGGGCCACTGCTTTCCAGCACGGTTTTTCCTTTTGGATCCAATATTTTTACGGAAGCTTCGGTACTCAAACCGGGCAAATCAACGATGCGGGAATCTTTAATATTAAAGGTAAAAAGCGAAGGTACTGCTGAAACTATTGAATGCTCAAGCTCCTCGAGAAGTTGCCAAATTTTTGGGTTACTGCCCGTGGCAATAACTATTTTTTCCGCTGAAAATGTATCGGAAAGCGTTTCAACTTTCCAAAATCCTTCATCCTTTTGAATACTTTTTACGGATTGTTGAAGCAGCACTTCAATCCCCAATCTTTTGGTTTCGGAAAGAAAACAATCAATTATGGTTTGCGAAGAATCCGTAACCGGAAACATTCTACCATCTTCTTCAACTTTCAGCTCGATGCCTTTTTTCTCAAACCATTCAATAGTGTCGCCCGTCATAAAAGTATGGAACGGACCCAAAAGTTCTTTTTCGCCACGGGGATAATTTGCAGTTAATTCCTTCGGCAGAAATTCGGCGTGGGTCACGTTGCACCTTCCACCCCCGGAAACCTTCACTTTGGTTAGCACTTCCTTGCCGCGCTCAAGAATTGTTATTTTAAGCTCGGGATTGTTTTCTGCAGCATTTATTGCTGTAAAAAAACCCGCCGCACCGCCGCCAATTATTATGACATCATATTTTTTCAAACCAGTATTTTTTCTTGGGCAAAACTTTCGCACAGCGCAATCGTTTCTTTCACATCCTCAAGTTTTGTCCGCGGGTTTATCAAGCACATCCGCAGTACGACTTGACCATTCAGCACCGTTGTAACAAGCAATGCCTGTTGTGAACCTACCACACTTTGTGAAATATGCTGGTTCAAAGTATCCAATTTTTTCTCTGAAAGTCTGATGCCAATTGGATTATATCGAAAGTTGATGACAGCTAAGGTTGCTGGCGAAATTATTTCCCAATTACTGCTTTTCCGAAGAAAGGTTTCGGTGGCTTCGGCCAATTTCACATTATAGGTAATTGCTTTTCGGAATTCTCCCATTCCAAAAGTTTTTACCGACATATAAAATTTCAATGCCCGAAAACGGCGTGTAAGTTCTATCCCGTGATCGTAGAAATTAATTTCGGAAGTATTGCCTTCAATGTCCCGCAAATATTCGGGTTTTTCAGTAAAAGTTCCTTTTAGCCATTTATGTTTTTTCACCAAAAGACACCCTATTTCATAAGGTTGAAAAAACCATTTATGAGGATCCACCGTAAGTGAATCGGCCTTTTCAATGCCTTTTAAAAGTTGCTTTCCATTGTCAGCAAGAATAGCAAAACCGCCATAAGCGCCGTCAATATGAAACCAAATATCCTCTGTTTTACAAATCTTGGCAATATCTGAAAGTGGGTCTACCGTGCCCGTATTTGTGGTTCCCGCCGTGGCAATCAAACAGAATGGGTGTAGGCCCTCCAAACGATCTTTTGCAATTGCATTTTTTAGCTTATTGAGTGAAAATTTAAATTCGTTATCGGTTGGAATTATGCGGATTTGTTCTTTTCTGAAACCCAGTACCCGAATTGCCTTTATATTTGAAGAATGCGCCTGATCTGAAAGATAAATAATCGACTTACTGAAATCGTCCCCGCACTTCACCGCTCGGGCTGTAACCAAAGCGGTCAAATTGGCCATGGAACCACCGCTGGTAAAAATGCCGCCTCCTTTTTTCTGGGGAAAGCCGAACATTTTCAAAAGCCAATTCATTGTTACAATTTCCATTTCGGCTGCTGCAGGAGAAGCCGCCCAACCTCCGGAAAATATATTGAAACCTGATGCCAAGGAATCGGCCATTGCACTTATATAATTGCTTGGACCCGGCACAAAAGAATACGATTTTGGGTGCGATACAATATTGCTTTTGGTCATTACCTCCTCCAAAACGAAATTTAAAATCTTTTTAGGGTCGCTTGGGTCCTCGGGAGCATCTTCTAAAAATAATTTTTCCATCTCCCCGCGCGAACCGGAAACAACCGGGAGTTTGTCATTTTGGGTAGCAAAATGCTCTACAATGGCATCAACTACTTCATAGCCGTAGCTCTTCATTTCCTCTTTACTCAATTCCAGCGTAGCTTTATTTTGAATTTTCACTTCTTGTTTTTTTTATTTTGAAAGTGCAAAATTACGGCTTTAACAAAGGAATTTTGCCTCTTTGTGAAATAAAAATGCCTTGGCTTATTGACCAAGGCATTTTGAATTATGAGGTTTTAAATGATTACTGAACAATCATTTTCTTAGTAACGGTTTGTTTATTGTTGCTGAAATTCACAAAGTACAAACCAGAAGAAAGATTTACCGGCAAGCTATTTTGCCCTGCAGAAATTACTTCCGAACGAATTAAATTGCTCTGCACTCCATAAATTTCAACTTTTTCAAAAGAAAAATTATTATCGAAATTGATTTGGTTCTTCACCGGATTTGGATAAAAACCAAAATTGGCAAGATTGTTTTCTTCAACTCCCAAAACTCCGCATTCAAAAGGATCAAAAACTACTTCTCCCAAAGTTGGGTCGTCCACCACGTGAAAGATAACATCTTCCACTTGTTCGGCTGTACTTTGTTGCCCTTCAATCCAGCAATTGTGTTTTGACATTAAAGTATTTGCAGTGTTATTGTAGATAGCATAAAGCTCTCCGCCGTTTCCATTTTCTGAGAAAATGTTCATTCCTGGGTTGTCCACATCGTCGCCCAGATTTATTGAGGCGGTTCCTATAACGGTAATTCCCCAGAGATTTCTTCGGAATTCATTGCCAGAAGCAATTACCTGCATCACTCCCGAAGAAGTATTCAAAGAAATTCCACTTCCGCCCAAGTTTGGATCGCCCTGGGTATTGTTATCTTCAAATATATTATTACGCAACAAAGCAGAATCAGCTGGACCAACAATCGTCATTCCGTAGCGATTGTTTCGGATAATATTGTCGTCCATTATAACATTAATTGACCCGCCAACAAAGTTTGCTATGGCAATTCCACCAGTCATATCCAAGGCAGGATCGCCAATAATTGAATTTTGGATAATCTGCAAAGGCTCTGAAGCCATCGTAGTTCCCATATTAATTTGTGGACGGTTATTGTTGGCTTGGTTGTTTCCTTCAATATAATTATTGAATATATAGGCTGAAACTTGAGAGTTTGCAGCGGAACCAATTGCCGGCAATTCATTGAAGGTAATAGTATTGTTTGTTATCTGTGGCATTCCGCGGGAAAGTGAAATAACGGCACCCGTGGTGGCACCGGAAACATTATTGGTCAACGTACTGTTGTTCAAAGTAAATGTTTCGGTCAACACGCGAAGTCCGCCCCCGTATTGAATGGTGGCATTCTGAATATTTATAACTGATAACTCCTCAAACCTCAACCCTTCATAAGGTGCGTTTTCATCCACAGCTGTAATGGTTACCTCATTGGAATCCACAGTGAAAGTTCCAAATACAGTAATCAACAAATCTGCATCTATGGAAAGGGTTAAATCTGAATCAATAATTACGGTATCACTTTCTGCAATAGTCAAATTTCCCAAAAGCGTATAAGCATCGCCAACAACGGTAATTGTTCCGGGACTTGCCGCAGCAATATCATCGAGGGTCCAAATAACGCCCGTATTTGGCGTAGTATAGTCCTGTGCAAAAGAAAATGCAACAGCAAAAAGAATAAAATAAGAAGTAAGAATAATTTTTTTCATTTTTATGTTTTTTAGAGCCGTAAAAGTAGTGAGAAGCTGCATGGCAAAAAAGGATTTTTAGCTTCAATTCTTTATTGAAATTGCCTAAATTTAGCCCATGGTTTTATACATCCTCATCGTCTTTTTTATTATTAGCACTTACTTCCCTGCAACAAGAAATCCTCATTGGTTTTTTCGTACCGCCGATTTTGTAAGGTTGCAGTCTCTTACTATACAAATCATCCTGTTGGCCCTTTTTCTTTATTTTGAAAAAGAGTTTACAACCTTCAGTTGGCTTTTATTAGTGGGTTTGGGAGTCACTATCATTTATCAATTGTTTAAAGTATTTCCCTATAGTTCACTATATCCCCGAAGAAGGTCGCATGCTGCAAGTGATAATCACGTCTCCATTTTGGCAGGCAATGTATTGCAGACCAATTCTTGCTTCCCAGATTTTATAAATGAAATAAAGCGTTTTGATCCAGATTTGGTACTTGCCATGGAAACTAATAAGGATTGGGAAAACTGCCTGTCGGATATTGAAAAGGATTACCCATATACGGTAAAAGTGCCATTGGAGAATTTCTACGGAATGCACGTTTACTCAAAAATTGAACTGGAAAATGTGGAAGTGAAGTATCAAATTGAAGATGACAAGCCTTCCATTTTTTTTGATTTCAGGAGCGAAGGAAATCCACCCATCTTTTTCTGCTGCCTGCACCCGGCACCCCCGAGCCCATCAGAAAACGAAACCTCCAAAGAACGGGATGCCGAACTGATGCTTACCGGAAAAAGAATTCGGAAAATGGATAAACCCACGGTGGTTTGTGGCGATATGAACGACGTAGTATGGAGCCATACTACCCGCCTTTTTAAAAAAATGACTGGAATGATCGACCCTCGTATTGGCCGCGGATTTTTCTCCACCTATAATGCAAATTATTTCTTTTTGCGTTTTCCCTTGGACCATCTCTTTCATACCCGCGATCTGTATGTAGAAAAAATGGTGCGTACCAAAAATTTTGGAAGTGACCATTTTGCGATGTATTATGAAATACATCATAAAAATAAAGCTTCAAACCCTAAAAACCCAAAATTGAACGGGGATGAAAAAGAGGAAATTGAGGAGCTGATTGAGAATGGGAAGTAATTTTAAAATGATTGAAAGATAAAATTGTAAGATTTAAAGCACAATTTTATGTTAATTTATTTGACTAACTTGCTGAATACTAATCAATAAACTCAATCAATTATGTTTTCAAAAACCAACCTTTTAAGTACATTGGCCGCAGCTATCTGGGCCTATCTTGGCGGCTACCTCCTCTGGGGAATGCTCACGGTAGATTATTTTAACGACCATTTAGGATCTGCAACAGGAGTAATGAGAGAACTTCCGGATATGGTACATCTTATTATAGGATGTATTATTGTTGCCTTTGCTTTCTCAACTATCTATGGAAAATGGGCCAGCGCAGCTTATGGAGCCGCGAGTGGTTTTGCATTCGGATTCTGGATTGCAGTTCTAATAGGTTTAGGCGAAGGATTGGTGAATTATGCCACCACCAACATATCTGACATAACCGCCACGCTGGTTAATGTATTAATAACAATTGTTTTCTATGGAATTATGGGACTTATTGTAGGTTTAATTTATAGCAAAACAACCTCGCGCCATGTAAATGTTTAATAAACCATCCGACGATCTCAAAGCCTCGGAGGAAATTCCAACACAAAATTTTTTACTTTTACAGGCGGAGGCCCCGAAGCCTCGGGGGAACTCCCACACAAACTGTTTGAAAACAAAAAAGCTCCCCGAAACGGGAGCTTTTTACTTGTACAGGCGGAGAGACTCGAACTCTCACACCTCACGGCACTAGATCCTAAGTCTAGCGTACATTTACCCAAACAACACCAAAGTCGTTCATTTTCAATTGATTATTAAAAATGTCATTTATTTTGATATCATCTAATATCAATTGATTTCAGCATTTGTTGTACCTATGTTGTACCCAGAAAACCTATTAAAATCGTATCTTTAGGAAAATTTGTTGGTACACTAAACATTCAAAATTGAATGTTGTACCTATGTTGTACCTGATTTGACTTTCGTCTGCAAAACAGGTAAATTATGTCATCAAATGCTAGAATAGTTCTTCGCAAAAAGCCTAATAAAGAAGGTTTATATCCTCTTGCCATCCGTATCACAAAAAATCGTAGCTCTACATATCAATATATAGGACACTATATCGAGATGGTTGAATGGGACGAAAAGAATATTCGGGTAAAAAAATGCCACCATAATTATAATCATTTAAATAGTTTACTGTCAACTAAATTATCAGAGGCCAATAAAGCACTTATTACATTACAGTCAGAAAACAATGATGCTTCAGCAAATCAAATAAAAAAGATTCTCTATAATTCAGGCGATTCCTCAACTTTTTTTGAATTGGCGCAAGAACATCTTAAAGACCTCGAAAGTTTGGAGAAATTGAATCGACTGTCTTGTGATAAAGCATGGATTGGTTATATCATTAAGTTCCATAAATCCAAACAACTTACCTTCCAAGAAATCAATGAACGATTTTTAAAGAAATTTATGGTGTATCTAAAAGCACAGCATAAACTTTCCACCACTTCAATAATGAACATTCTTGTATTGATCCGCTTACTGTATAACAGAGCAATTAAACACAAAATCGTCGATAGAGAACTTTACCCTTTTGGTTCAGATAAAATAAGAATAAAGTTCCCACAATCGAATAAAGTAGGCTTGAGTATAAAAGAAATCCAAAGAATTGAAGGACTGAATGAACTAACACTCTCTGAAAGGCATGCCAGAAACGTTTGGCTTTATAGCTTTAATTTTGCAGGAATGAGAGTCTCTGATGTACTACGAACGAAATGGTCTGATATTAATGATGATAGATTGCAATATCGAATGAGTAAGAACTCCAAGTTGATTTCGATGAAAATTCCGATGAAGGCGTTGGATATTATTCATTGCTACATAAATGATAGAACAAGCAATGATGATTTCATCTTTCCTGAATTAAAAAAAGCAAATCTTAAAGATGCAAAAGATGTTTTTAACAAACTTAAAACGGCCAATAGAAAGTTTAATACTCATTTGAAATCCATATCAGTAAAAGCCAATATCAGTAAAAAAGTCACCATGCACATTGCTAGACACTCTTTTGGGAATATTGCAGGAGATTCTGTGCATCCATTAATGTTACAAAAGTTATATCGTCATAGTGATTTGAAGACAACCTTAAATTATCAAGCTAATTTTATACATAAGGACGCAGATGAGGCTTTGGATAGTATCGTTAACTTTTAAATTAATTAAGCCAAGTAATAAACACATATCGCATATCGCGATATGAAATATAATTTTTCTAAAATTTGGTTTTTTATCTTAAACACCTTAATATTGCATATCGCAATATGCATTATGAACAATTCAAAAAATAATCTTAAACCTCAAGATATAGTAATTCTTCTTAAAATTATTACAAAAGGAAAAGATACCTGGTATCATCATACTTTAGCTAATGATTTGGGGATGAGTCAGTCAGAAGTCTCACAATCTTTGAATAGATCTAAATATGCAGGATTAATAAATAATGATCGAAAAAAAGTTAATAGAATTGCTTTTACTGAATTTTTATTAAATGGTGTCGCGTATGTATTTCCGCAACAGCCGGGCGCATTGGTAAGAGGCGTTTTGACTGCGCACTCCGCAGAACCATTGAACAAAATTATAAGATCAAATGAAAAGTATGTCTGGCCTTATGCAAAAGGTATTGATAGAGGACAATCAATTGAACCATTATATAGTACAGTTGTTGAGGCGTCTTTAAAAGATAGGGATTTATATGAGTTGCTCACTTTAGTGGATGCTATAAGGGTGGGCAGAGCCAGAGAAAAAGAGGTAGCTAAAAACGAACTCAAAAAAAGAATTATAGATGCATAACAAAATCATAAATCTTTCTTTGGTAGCTAAAGTGGCACATGGCCTAAAGGAATTGAGTGAAAAAATGGTATTTATAGGTGGTGCGGTCATAAGTTTATATACAGATGATCCAGCAGCAGATGAAATAAGGCCCACATCAGATATTGACATGACCATCAATTTGGCAAACTACACTGAATGGACACAAATGCAAGAGCGGTTATTAGAATTGGGATTTCAACCAGATCCACAAGGTCAATCCATTTGTTCATACTTATTTGAAGGCATTGCTATAGATATCATGCCAGCAGATGACAGCAATATTGGAATTTCAAATATATGGTACAAACCAGGTTTTAAATATTTGCAACAAATAAAATTGCCAGATGGAACACCCATTAATATTTTGCCTACTCCCTATTTTTTAGCAACAAAACTGGAAGCATTTAAAGATAGAGGGAAAAATGATTTTTATGGAAGTCATGATTATGAAGATATTATTTATATAATAGACAATAGAATCAAAATAGTCGAAGAGATTTTAGAGAGTGAAGAAGATGTAAAACAATACATCAAGCAAGAACTGACAGCTATTAAGAACCATCCACAATCTGAAGAAATTTTATCAATGCACATTCACCCTTTCATAAGAGAAGAACGATTTAAAATGTTGGAAAAGAAAATAGAAAATTTAACAAGTTAGAATCAACAATAAATAATATTGTTTAAGACTTTTTACAAAATTAAGATGATGATCAAATATCAAACTGATAAAGGAAAAATTATTGAAGGAAACTCAATCGAACTTTTAAGTGGTGTAATGAAAGAAGAACTTCGCGACAAGGTAAATTTAATTATTACCTCACCTCCTTTCCCCCTAAATAATAAAAAACAATATGGAAATGAGAAGGGAGAAGATTATTTAAAATGGTTCATAGATATGGCTCCCATTTTTTCAGACTTACTAACTGATGACGGGTCGTTAGTTATAGAAATTGGAAATGCATGGGAACCAGAAAGACCAGTGCAATCTTTATTACATCTTGAATGCTTATTTGGTATGGTAAAAAATCCTGACGCTAATTTAAGATTGATACAGGAATTTATATGTTACAACCCTTCGAAACTTCCTTCTCCAGCTCAATGGGTTACGGTCAATAGGTTAAGAACTGTAGATAGCTACACACATGTTTGGTGGCTGGCCAAAAATGACTTTCCAAAAGCAGATAATAGCAAAGTACTTAGACCATATAGCAAGAGTATGTTAGGGTTATTAAAAAAACAAAAGTATAATGCTGGAAAAAGACCTTCTGAACATAATATCAGCGAGAAAGGATTTTTAAAAGACAATGGTGGAAGCATAGCACATAATTTTTTTGAAATGGAACAAGTTGATGTGAATAGGGTAGTTAGACTTCCGCATAGTGTATTAAGTTTTTCAAATACAACCTCCAATGACTATTTTTTAAAGTCATGCAGAGAGCAAAACATTATTCCTCATCCAGCCAGAATGTCTGGTGGTTTAGTGAATTTTTTTATCCAATTTTTAACAGATGAAAATGATTTAGTTCTTGACCCTTTTTCAGGTAGTAATACATCTGGATATTGTGCGGAAAAATTAAATAGAAATTGGATTTCATTTGAAATCATGGAAGCATATATTAAACAAGCAATTATACGATTTAGTCAATTTGAATTAGAATCCTCTTTAAAATAATTATTAAATGGAAAACCTCAGTCAAGAACTCGAGAACATAGCAAAAACGGATATATTTGAAGTAGCAACTAATTCAAAAAATTTTATAGGAAATCCTTTTAAAATTGATTACGATAAAACTAGTTTACTAACATGTGATGATTGGAAATATAACGTAGGTGGTATTGCTCAAGGGTGCTTTCTACTAGCATTTTATGAAAATGATTTCGGAGATGAAAAAGTGCATGAAGCATTATTGTTAAGAGCAATAAGACCATGCTCTATTCCAAGTGATAATAGTGTCATTAGTTCAAGAATAGAATATTTCAAAGAAGAGCTTATAACATCTGGAAAGAATAGACAAATAGATCAATTTACAAGGTTTGAATTTAGTTGTTCAGGTATGGAATGCTCTATACTTGGTACATTTTATAAAACAAGTGAAGGAAAAATTGAGTTTGGAGCTGATTTGGAAAATTTTTATTCTCCTCATTTATATAAAGTATATAAACCTTCAGGAAAATATTTGCAATATATTATAAATCTTCGTGATAATGATGGTCCTTTAAAACCAGATTCAAATTTTCAGATAGGAACAGTTCGATATAGTTCAAGTAGAAAAAATTATTCTGAAAAGGCAACCAGTGACGAAAAAGTATATATGCATACAAAAGACATCTTAGGAAAGAGAACAGCTTTGTTTGGGATGACAAGGACTGGTAAATCAAACACAGTAAAAAAATTAATTGAAGCCACTCAAGAATTATCTAGTAAAGCAGTGAAAAGCACTTTACCAACAACCTTTCAGGAGAGCATGGAACCCTATAATGAAAATGAAATCCCTAAAGAAAAAGTGGGTCAAATTATTTTTGATATTAATGGAGAATATGCCAATAAAAATCTACAAGATGGAACTGCAATATTTGAAAAATATAAAGCAGATGTGACTCGATATAGTGTATTAGAAAAAGAAGGTTTTGAAGTTTTGAAAATTAATTTCTATAAAGATTTAATTTCTGGTCAAGAACTAATGAAAGGATATTTTAAACAGCTTGGAAAACAATCAGATTATGTCGAGGATTTCCTTGGAGTTAACCTTGAAAAAGAAGATGGTTTACAAGGTGGTGATAAAATAAGATATGATAGAAAAATTGCTGCATACAAATGTTGTCTAAAATTAGCCGGTTTCAAAATATTTGGTAACGACAAACTTTATTTTGAAGGCTGTAAAGAAATTAATGACCAAGTTAAAGAAGGTGGTATAGACCCAAAAAAAGGAATTACCTATGATGAATCAATAACATGGTTTAACCAAGTTTGGAAAAATTATCAAACTTGGGATTATTTAACAAGTTATGAAAGCAAAAAAGGAAAACCTTGGGCAGACAATGACTTGAAAGCTATTCTAAGATTTTTAACCCAATATAGAAGTCCAGGAGAAAGAAGTCCAGTAAATAGTTATATCAAATTACGACCATTATTAAAGTATCATACAACTTCTACGACAGAATTGTTTGAAGATAATATTTGTAAACTTGTTAAATTAGGTAAAATTGTAATTGTTGATTTATCTCAAGGAGATCCTGAAATACAAAATTTGTATTCTGAAAAAATATGTCGTGCAATATTTAATTCTTCTATGAAAAATTTTATCGATGCAAAACCGAACAATTTTATCCAGTTTTATTTTGAGGAAGCTCATAATCTATTTCCTAAAAAAGACGATAAAGATTTAAGTCAAATTTATAATAGGATTGCAAAAGAAGGTGCTAAACTCAATCTCGGAATGATTTATGCAACGCAAGAAGTAAGTTCAATTAGTTCTAACATTCTTAAAAATACTCAAAATTGGTTTATCTCTCACCTAAACAATGATGATGAAGTAAAAGAGTTACGTAAATTCTATGATTTTAGTGATTTTGCTGATGCTTTAATTAAGTTTAGTGCAAAGAACGACAAAGGTTTTGTACGTATGAAAACTTACTCAAATCCATTTGTGGTGCCTGTACAAATTGGACTATTTAAATAGTATAACATGACGAATGATTTTACAAATAATAGTTTTGAAAGAGGGAGCCGTATTTCACATAGCTATATAATAAATGATGATGAAGTAAAACAATACCTCCATAATTGTGAAATTCCTTATGAATCCAAGGATATAGAACTTAATAGTGGTCTTCTGTATGACATAGTATATCCAGATATTAATTCGATTGAATTTATTATTGCTGTTGATGGAGAAAGCACTACAATTCCTGTCAAAAAAAGTTTCCCATCTTCATTAATTACTTTTTTTCAGTTTGGCTCACTTTTTATTAAAAGTTCAGATTTGGATGAAATGGAGAAGAAACCGTTTGTTTCTCCTTCCGACATAAATAAATTAAAAAAAATTGAGAGAGAAAAATTCGTATTACCAACAAAAAATGTTGCTCTAAAAAAAGGCGTAGATTTTAGAACTACCGTTAGAGAAGCTATTCAAGAGTTTTTTAAGAAAAAACATTCAGGCAAAACATCAATACTAGAAACTGTATATTGGTTTATTTTTGAAGGATATAATCCATCTTCTGTAAAAAACAAATATAAACTTTCACAATGCCCTAGTTGTGGTACAAAGGATAAGGCAGTAATAAGTAAGACAGTTATTGAAAGATAACTTAATCCCATCTGATGTAACTGTCCAGTGACTGTCTCAGGAGATAAGAATGCTTCTTTAATCCCCTTATCCAAGAGTGCCAAACCAATTCCTGCAATAACAAATAAAAAGGATGTTAGTATGGCCAATTGCAATGATTTAGCTGTCGGTTTAGTGAAACCAATATACTTCGAGAACTGTACCGATTTATCTTTTCTAAAAAGATAAAAAAGGAATGGAATCGCTAAAAATACAATTATTTGCAGCACAGTGGAAAGGATTGTATTTGTTAGCACTTTCATAGTAAAAATGTTGTTTTTCAATTAACGCCATGCACCGATAATCAAACCCATAATGATAAAACTGATGGTTACATAACCTGCATGAATCAGCATGTATCGGGTTGTTCTTCTTTCAAACTGCCCAATAATAAACAGCGACATGGCAACCCATCCAAATCCAGCCAAGAATCCGGCAATGATTCCCCAACTTGTAGTTGTTTTGTCATCGTTTAAAAACATGGCAAGATTGAATGCCATGATGAAGGAGAAAAGAAAAGTGGTGATGAATATTTTCGTCACGTTGCTTTTCTTTAAATTTTCTTCTGTGAAGTTGTTTTCAGTCATCCATTGTTTACCGAATGCTAAAGGAGAATACCACAATCCACCTATCAAAAAATTGGAAAGTGTTGCTGCAATAATAGCAGGCCAGTGGAGAGTTGTTATGTCCATATCATTATTTATTTTATAAAATTATCGATGTATTCAAAAACTATCTTGGGATTATCATACCACATAAAAATTCTTGAATCAGGTACATTTTGAATCTGAATCAAGGGATTATTTGAGTCCTTTGCAGGTTGCCAAGCTACTTGATGAAAATATTTAAGATATTGTTTTGATTCAACTGCTGCACAACTTTCTTTATCTGTATTGTCTGAATTTGTTAGCAGTTCCTTAAACTCCGGGATAAGAATTAATGTTGGATTTTTTATTTCATTATATTTTTCGTTTATATCATAAGCCATCCATTCAATGGTGTATCTAATCATTACCTGAATTGGAACATTTGCAGAAATTTTGAAAAGCCGACTGCCCAATATATTGTCTTTACAATAATCATCAGGTGTCCACATGTTGGCATCCCATGTTTTTTTTGTCACTGTTTTAAACCATTGTGGTGCCCAATAATATTCGGCCAATTCGATTCTTTTGGCAGAGGTTAACTTGTTTTCATTTACCCAATCATTCCATTGTCCATCTTTTTGACCTGCGTAATATCGGTATGGTGAACCACCCATTATAATTACCTTACCAATTTTGTCAGCATGGTTTAGTTCAAGATTTAGTGCAACTTGGGTAGCTGTTACAAAATGCGCTATTATTAATGGGTTCTTAATTTTTTCTTTGTCAATTAGATTGATGATTCCAGTAACAACCCCGTTCGTCCATGACAGTTCCGAATAAGACGTTGTGTTCTCTGGCATTGACGGTGCTTGTGTTTCGGAAAATCCGGCAGGAGTTATTACATAAACTGTAAATCGTTTTTTGAAGTGATTGATGAACTCTTCATAAGATTCTGTCCCGAATCCTAATCCGGTAACTAGTATAATTATTTGGCTACTCCTGCCATATTTTTTTACTTCCCCCAATTCCCCAATCTCACATGATATGTATCCACCAGGATGGATGAGATTGTTTGATGCCTCATCTTGAATCGCATCTACATTTTGTGCGTGTACGCTCGATAGGAATAAAGTGATGAAAATAAAAATACCAATTTGTCCTGCCATGATTACATAAGTTTAATATCAAAATTATCAGTATTGTTTCAATATTAGAGGATTGTTGCGGGTAAATACGTCCTTAATTATAAAACAGGACATATTTAAACACTAAAGGAAATAGATGTTAATAAGAAGTCGATTTGAAAGTTGAAGGCGTTTTTCCTGTTGCTTTTTTAAAAGCTGAATTAAAAGCAGATTTGCTACTAAATCCCACTTCGAGTGCAATACCATATATGGAGAGATTTTGATATTTTTTTTCATTTACACGGCTAATGAATTCCTTTACCCTATATTCATTCACAAAATCGTTGAATGATTTACCAAACTTTTCATTTACAAGTTTCGAAACCTGATGTGACGGCAAGCCAAGTTGTTCGGCAAATAAAGCGAGTTTTAATTCAGAGTTTGTAAAAATTTTAGTTTCCTCCATGAGTGTTTTTATTTTTTGCAAATACAGTTCGCCATCTTCTCCTGCAAATTGCATATAGGCACGATACTTTTGAATGAAATCCGGGCTTATAGATTCAGGATTTAAAACCAACGAATAAGCAATAAAATAAATGATGCCAGAGGTAATTAAAGTATAAAAATAATTTGTGATAGGGTCGTATTTTCCATTGATAAGAATAAAAATGTAAAGTAAAAAAACGGTTATAAGAAACAACGACAAACCGTAAAAAACTTTTTTAAGCCAGTTTAACCTTGATGAAAGTGAAATAATATATTGTGCATTTCCGAAATTGCTCTTCGCATTTTGAATCCACTTAAAAGTCAAAAGGAGATAAATGAGCAAATGCAAATCCTGAAGGGCAAATGTTATTTTCTCTGTGGTATGTATTTGAAGATTACCTAAAAGAAAGGCATTTAGAAAATCTATCCAAATAGCTTTGCCCATCGTATAAAGCGGAATATTCCAAATCACTTGTAAAAAGTATGGAATGAAGTGTAACCAATATTTCTGCTGCCAATGAAATGAGTTGTCAATAACAGATTTGCAATAGAAATAAAATAAAGGTCCGAATAATAGTATCATGCCGAAAGGAACTGCAAAGAATTGTGGAATGTAATTTCTCATTTCGGTTCGTACAACTAAATAGCCGAAATTTGTAAACACCATCAATACTAACATCATTGCAATTAGCCATGAGGCGATGGGGTTTTTAGAACCTCTGATTATGATTAAAGAGATTAGAAATAACCCCTGGGCTATAGTGATAATAAAAAGAGATGTCCAAAGCATAGTAGAATTTAAAAAACGAATTACAAGATAAAAATAATTCAGATGGAGTTTTTCAAATACAATTTTTAAGTTCTTTGAATGATTTAATTACCGTTCTGACCAAAAAAACAACATAGGACAGTGCAAAAATTCGTCACTTGATTGCGAAAAACATTTCATTACAGAAAATAAATAATTGAAATTTACTTCTTGGTAAAGACTTTGCATAGCTGCTCATAAGTCCATACATTTCCTGTTACAAAGAAATCATATGTTGTATCCCAGTCTTTTCCATTACCCCATCCAATCATTGACGAAATTATTTTTGTCTTATTCTTGCCCACAGAAATAAATTGAATTATTTCTTGAAGATTTTTGTGGTCTTTAACTACTTCTTCCTTAAAATTGGAATTTAGTAACACTCTTAAGGTTATTAATTCGTTCGGCAGATAATTAATTATCGGAATGTGTATTGAGGAAGGGTCTTCAATTGTTTTCTGTTCATCATAATTCGTTATGATTTCTCCACCTTCACGTAAATTTATCTGTACAACCGGTGCTATCCACAATTTCAGCTTGGATTCGTTGGTAAAATATTGCCAAGCCTGTTTTTGGCTTACAGGGATTGTCATTTCAAGCCTTAAAATTTTTTCTCCTGTTTCGGTGGTATATGATGTGTTCTGCACCTTCTGTGCATAAATTGCCACGGTACTAAAAAATAAAAATAGTATTTGATGCTTAATTTTTTTTATTAATGATTTCATATTTGATATTTATATATTTTAAAATTTAATATGGAGGATTTTTATGTTAAGGTTTGATTTATAAATTTCTTCTGGTCCTGGAAAGAATCCAGTTAATTGTGGTTAGGATTAGGGGTAAAATAATTGCAAATATTAAAATCGATATTAGAATTTCAATGTAATTAACAGGTTTGTTATCTACTAGTGGATTGAAAGTCGAATTAAGTGACAATAATATAACTGAAAATAACTGCGTTAAAAAAAGAATG
>JBBQQN010000044.1:0-25133 GCA_038215845.1 Flavobacteriales bacterium
ATCGCCCTGTGAAAGATTGGCGGCGCCAACACCTTTACTTTTCATATCCACTTCACGAATGGAAGCTATAATGGCGCTTACTTTTTTCATTGGGTAATTTCGCACAGCTGTTTGATAATCCTTGAGAAAATAAGGGTTTACACCCAATGCCTTTGCGGCTTCACTTTTATTGGAAAGGGCATGGTATTTTAAAAGTTTTGAAAAGAAACTGTAAAGCAAGGCAACGGTCATTACCAACGGATTGTTTTTAGGATTTTGCGCGAAATATTGAATAATGGCAAAAGCCTTTTTGATGTCCCTTGCCCCAATTGCATTCTGCAGTTCAAAATTGTTGAAATCTTTACTGATTCCTATGTTTTCCTCAATTAGCTGGGGTGTAATTTGATCCCCCTGTTTAATTATAAGTTGAAGTTTTTCGAGTTCGTTGTTTACTTTGCTTAAATCGTTGCCAAGAAATTCCACCAGCATTTGTGCTGCTTTTGGAGTAATTGTATAGCCTTTGCCCGCCAAAACCCTTTTTATCCAATCGGGCACCTGATTTTCATAAAGCTTTTTACTTTCAAATAGAACGCCGTGTTTGGCAACCAACTTGGCCAGTTTCTTGCGTTTGTCCAGCGTTTTATATTTATAGCACAATACCAAAACCGTAGTAGGTTGTGGGTTGTCGACATAGCTTGCCAAATTTTCGATCGTTCGGGAAAGATCCTGCGCCTCTTTTACAATAAGAACTTGCTTTTCAGCCATCATCGGGTACCGCTTGGCATTTCCAATAATGTCCTCAACAGTTACGTCCCGCCCGTAAAGCACCATTTGGTTAAAGCCCTTTTCTTCTTCGGCGAGCACATTTTCCTCAATATATTTTGAAATGCCATCAATATAGTACGGCTCCTCGCCCATCAGAAAATAGATGGGTTTGGTATTTCCATTTTTAATTTCGGTGATAATGGATTTTACTTTGTCGAGTGGCATTGGACGATTTTGTGTCTGTTCGAGCGCAGTCGAGAACTATTTTTAGACCTCTCGACTGCGCTCGAGGGGACATTCAATATTGAATTGTAAAAGAATTTCCAGTCGAAATTTGTTTCTTTGTGCAATGCAAAAACTCAACTTTCCAGAATATTCTTTTCGCTTCAAAAGTAGCGAAAATAAAACGTTGATTTTTGATGAAATACGAAAAAAATTCGTGGTGTTAACGCCGGAGGAATGGGTTAGACAGCACGTAGTACACTTTCTTATAACCGAAAAAAAATATCCTAAAAGCCTTATAAACGTTGAAAAACAGCTAAAACTTAACAACACTGTTAAACGGTATGATGTGGTTGTTTTTAAAAATGACGGAAGCATTTTTTTGATCGTGGAATGCAAGGCGCACAGTATTGCCATTTCGCAGTTGACTTTTGACCAAATTGCGCGTTATAATCTTACGTTGGACGCTTCCTATTTAATGGTCACAAACGGGTTGGAACACTACTTTTGCCAAATGGATATTGAAAACGAACGCTATGTTTTTTTGGAAAATATTCCGAATTATAAAGTTAGTAGAGAATAAACACTTCAAAAATCTATCTTTACAAACGTGAAAGTAGCTGTAGTCATCCTCAATTGGAACGGAAAGGAATTACTTGAAAAGTTCCTCTTTTCTGTAGTGAAATATTCCCAGCAAGCAACTATTTATTTAGCAGACAATGCTTCCACCGATGATTCGGTAAAGTTTGTTTCTGCGAACTTTCCTTCGGTAAAAATCATTCAAAATACAGTAAATGGTGGGTACGCAAAAGGCTACAATGATGCCTTGGAAAATCTTATGGAGCCAATTTTTGTTTTATTGAACAGCGATGTGGACGTTACAGAAAATTGGTTAGAACCTATAATTTATGAGTTTGAAAAAGACAGTTCCGTAGTTGCCGCCCAGCCAAAAATACTCGATTACAAAAACAAGGAATATTTTGAATATGCCGGGGCAGCAGGTGGCTTTATTGACAAATATGGATATCCATATTGCCGCGGGAGAATATTCAATACCTTGGAAAAGGATATTGGTCAATATAATGATGTTTCACAAATTTTTTGGGCGTCTGGAGCTTGTTTGTTTGTAAAGGCAGCTGCTTTCCGAAAAGCGGGAGGTTTTGATGAAGATTACTTTGCGCACCAGGAAGAAATTGATCTGTGCTGGAGATTGCAATCGCAAGGAGGGAGAATACTATATGTTGGGGAGTCGAAAGTTTACCACGTAGGCGGAGCAACGCTTGATGCTGGCAATCCAGATAAAACATTCTATAATTTCCGGAATTCACTATTGAACATTTTAAAGAATGTAAAAGGTCCAGGGGCTTTTACCTCTCTTTTTGTCAGAATGTTACTGGATGGCGTGGCGGCATTTCATTTTTTGATACAAGGAAAATTGCAACATTTTATAGCTATTGGTAAGGCCCATCTTTCTTTTTACTTTTTATTCTTCAAATTTTTAAAAAAACGAAGGATTTTCGCTTCCAAAAAAAAATATTTCACTTTAAAATCAATTGTATATCAGTATTTTATAAATAAAAAAAGAAACTTTAACGAACTTTAATTTATTATACTTAAAGTATTGTTAATCGTTTTTTGTATGAAGGCAATTTTAATAATTTTGGTTCTGAAATATTGAATTAAACAATCTAATATAACCTTTAAAATTATGAAGAAATTATTGATTTTAGTAATGTGCTCGAGTTTAGCATTGACCTCTTGTGTATCCAAGAAAAAGTATGCAGATCTTGAGGCTCAGCAAAAACACACTCAGGACTTGCTTAATACAGCAACTGTAAAACTTAACGACTGCTTGGCAGAAAGAGCAGCTTCTACGGCAAGAGCAAAAGAACTTGAAGAGCGTTTGGCAGATATGAAAAAAACCAACGCTGATCTTATCCAAAGCTCTAAAGATTTAACCATGTTGACTTCAAAAGGTGCTACAAACCTTGAGAAATCCTTGGAAAGCCTAAAAGAAAAAGATCTAAAAATTACTCGTTTGCAAGATGCCCTTACCAAAAAGGACAGTGTAACCTTGGCCCTTGTAACAAGTTTGAAACGAGAAGTTGGAATGAACGATCCGGATATTGAAATTAACGTAGAAAAAGGAGTAGTTTATATTTCTTTATCTGATAAAGTAATTTTCAAAAGCGGAAGCTACCAAATTTCAAGCAGAGCTACTGAAATCTTAGGCAAAGTTGCCAAAGTTATCAATGGCAAACCAGAATTTGAAGCTATGGTTGAAGGACATACAGATAACGTTCCTTACAGCAATGGCGTATTGATTGACAATTGGGATTTAAGTGTGAAAAGAGCAACCGCCATTGTACGTGAATTACAAAAACTTGGGGTTGAACCATCTCGTTTAGTAGCTGCAGGTCGCGCAGATTACGTGCCTTTGGTACCTAATACTACGGCTGAAAACAGAGCTACCAACAGACGTACCCGTATTTTGGTACTTCCAAAAATCGATCAGTTTTATGATATGGTTGAAAAAGAAATGAAAAACCTTGAAACAGGTACAGGGAAATAATATTTTTTCCATTAAAATTAAAGAACCCGGCCAAAAGCCGGGTTTTTTTATTGCCATGCATATCAAGCAGTTTTATAATCCTTTTTGTATCTTAGAAACAAGAATAAACACATAAAAATGACTGAAGAATTTACCACCAATTGGACCCGCGAGGAACTGAAAGCCTATATTTTGATGTATTGCGCCTATGCTAATTTTATTGAAACAAAAGCCGAAAAGGAATTTATAAAATCTAAAGTTGGCGAAGAAAAATATAAAAAAGTACACAAGGAATTTGACCAAGACAACGATTATCAGCGCATACAGAAAATACAGGCTACCGTAGCGCGTTTTGATTATTCAAGAAATGAGATTGATCGTCTTTTTCACAATATCAAAAAAATGTTTCTTGAAGACGGGGAGATTGATATTTTGGAAGAAAACATTTATAGAGGACTGCAGCATTTACTAAAGCACGATTAAATTGAATCCCGAAAATACTTCCGAGGAAAATATAATTGAAAAATTCTACCAAGCCTTTGAAAGGTTAGACGCGGAGCGTATGTTGGAATGGTACCATGACGACGTTACCTTTGAAGACCCTATCTTTGGGGTTTTAAAGGGAGATGAGGCAAAAAATATGTGGCGAATGCTTTGCAAAACACAACAAGGAAAGGATTTTAAATTAGTAACCTCAAATATTGAATATACTCCCGAGGCAGGAAAAGCAAGGTGGGAAGCCTATTATACCTTTAGTAAAACCGGGAAAAAAATCCACAATGTAATAAATGCTACCTTTAAATTTAAGGAAGGAAAAATAATAAACCATGTAGACCGCTTCAGCTTGTACCGATGGTCCCGCCAAGCTATGGGCATCAAAGGATTTCTGGTAGGTTGGACTGTTTTTTTTAAAAATACCATGAACAAAAAAGCACGACTCTTACTCTCGGAATTTGAAAAGAAAAAAAAGGACATTTAAATCATTTCAAATTTCTAGACTCCCCTTTCCTTCACGAATTACCAAAGGTTCGTCGCCAGTAAGATCAATTACGGTAGAGGGAATGTTTCCCCCATAACCCCCATCAATTACAAGATCCACCAAATTATCCCACTTTTCAAGAATAAGCTCTGGGTCTGTTGTGTATTCAATTACCTCATCTTCATCCTTTATGGAGGTTGAAATAATAGGATTTCCCAGTTCATGCACAATAGCGCGCACTATGGAATTATCAGGAATCCGTATTCCCACTTCCTTTTTCTTTTTGAAGACTGTAGGCAAATTGCTGTTCCCTGGAAGAATGAAGGTATAGGGCCCCGGTAATGCACGTTTCAGAATTTTAAATGTTTGGGTGTCTATCTGTTTTACATAATCGCTCAAGTTGCTTAGGTTTTCACAAACAAAGGAAAAATTAGCTTTTTCCAGTTTCACGCCACGAAGCTGTGCCACACGTTCCATGGCACGATTGTTCTTAATATCGCAACCCAAAGCGTAAACCGTATCGCTGGGATAAATAATTACACCCCCATTCCGCAATATTTTCACCACTTTTTTTATTTCCTTTGGATTGGGGTTTTCTTCGTAGATCTTTATAAATTCAGCCATTACAAGGTTTTCTTATTAAAAGTAAATGAATTTTTTTAGAATTGCCAATCTTGTGTGGGTATGATAACATAAAAAATAATTTTATACGTTACACATTACAGAAAACCCAACTATGAAAAAAGCAATTTTTAGCTGCTTGCTGTTTCTTGGAATTTTATTCGGAACCACTTCCTGTTCTTCCGAAAGCGAAAACCAGAATAATGACCCTTTAGCAGCCGAAACATTTTTAAATGTTTCCTACGGAAACAATCCCCAAGAAAAATATGATCTTTACCTACCAGCGGACCGTTCTCAAGATAAAACCAAGATAATCGTTTTGGTTCACGGAGGAGGCTGGACCGGAGGTGACAAGGCCGATATGCAATTTTTGATTCCCTTCATTCAATTGGCACACCCAAACCATGCAATAGTAAACATTAATTACGTGCTGGCCAATGCTACTACCCCGGCATTCCCCAATCAATTTAAGGATTTGGAAGCAGTACTGGACAAAATTTCCGATGAAAAAGGTGAACTTCATATTAAACCTGAATTTGCGCTTATAGGTGCCAGCGCAGGAGCGCATATTGCATTAATGTATGATTATAAATACGATGCCGCCAACCGCGTAAAAATGGTTGCTGATATTGTAGGGCCAACTGATTTTACGGATCCTTTCTATGCTACTAATCCTGATTTCAATTTTCTGCTGACCCTCTTGGTTGATGAAAGCGCTTACCCTTCAGGGGTCAACTTTGCAGAAATCCTAAGCCCCGCCTTGCAAGTTTCAAAAAATAGTAGTCCCACCTTACTTTTTTATGGTAATGCAGATCCGTTGGTCCCACTAAGCAATGGCGAAAAGCTGAACACTGCACTTAACAATGCGGGTATTGATCACCATTTTTCAGTATATGAAGGTGGTCATGGCGATAATTGGAGCGCAACTGATATTGAGGATATGAAAACGCAGGTAAGTAGTTATATAAACACTTATTTGAAATTGGAAAATTAGGAATCCGGTAATTCGACTTCACCAATCACCAATCACCAATCACCAATCACCAATCACTAACTAACCACTTTAAGTTTTGCGAAACGAAGAAGTAATTTTTTAAGCCCTCCGTTTTCAAAATCTATTTCAGCTTTAGTATCGGCCCCTATCCCTTCAATTTTAGTGATTTTACCCTTTCCGAAACGAACGTGTTCTACCATTGTGCCAACCTCTAAATTCGCATCTTTCGCGTTGAAGTTTTTATCTGAATCGCTGGCTACAGGTTTGAGTCTTCGCAACTTTCGCAGTTGTTCTTCCGTGGGGCCTGTGGGAGCCCGTCCCGCAACTGGCTTTCGCAAGCGAAGTTTACTGTGGTCCACGTCATCAAAAATATCGGCATCCAACAAAGGTTTATAGCGGTGCTCCGTAATTGGCGTTAAATATTCAAGAAAACTTTCATCAATTTCTTCAATAAAACGGCTGGGTTCAGCATCTATCAATTTTCCCCAACGGTAGCGGGATTGTGTATAGGTAAGGTAAGCTTGCTTTTCGGCACGGGTAATGGCTACGTAGAACAATCTTCGCTCTTCTTCCAATTCGCTACGGGTGTTCATGCTCATCCCGCTGGGGAAAAGGTCTTCTTCCATTCCCACTATATAAACGTAGGGAAATTCAAGCCCTTTAGCCAAATGGACAGTCATCAAAGCCACTCGGTCGCTATCGCCTTTGTCATTGTCAAGATCGGTTGCTAACGCCACATCCTCCATAAATTCTGAAAGAGAACCTGTGGTATCCGCTATTTCTTTCTGTTCTTCAACAAAATCGCGCATCCCGTTCAGCAATTCCTCAATATTTTCAATTCGTGCAATACCTTCCGGCGTACCATCTTTTTTTAATTCCTGAAGCAATCCTGTTTTTTTTGAAACGTGCTCAGTAATTTGGAATGCATCATAACCTCCATTTAATACTTGGAAGCTTTCAATCATGGTTACAAAATCCTGTAGTTTGTTTTTGGTACCTGAATTTATTTTCAAATCGATTTTTTCGATGTTTTTCATCACCTCAAAAATCGAACGCCCATAATGGTTTGCGGCCACAATCAATTTTTCTATCGTGGTTTCCCCAATTCCCCTGCCGGGATAATTGATTACGCGCTTCAGTGCCTCTTCATCTTTTGGATTTAAAACCAACCGCAGATAAGCAAGCACATCCTTTATTTCTTTTCTCTGATAAAAACTTAAACCCCCGTAAATTCTATAGGGAATGTCTTTTTTCCGAAGCGCATCCTCAATGGCACGGCTTTGTGCATTGGTTCGGTAAAGCACGGCAAAATCGCCATCCTTCATTTGGTGAGTCATTTTATTTTCAAAAATGGAACTGGCTACAAAACGGCCCTCGTCCCCATCGGTCATGGTGCGGTTTACCTTTATTTTGGTCCCTTCGTCATTTGCGGTCCAAACAATTTTTTCGAGACGGGTCTTGTTTTTTTCAATAATGCTGTTGGCGGCATTTACAATATTTTTTGTGGAACGATAATTCTGTTCCAAACGGAAAACTTTCACTTCATCATAATCTTTTTGAAAGTTTAAGATATTGTTGATATTGGCACCACGGAAGGCATAAATACTCTGTGCATCATCCCCAACTACGCAGATATTTTGGAATTTATCCGAAAGGGCACGGACAATTAAGTACTGGCTGTGGTTGGTATCTTGGTACTCATCCACCAAAATATAGCGGAAACGGTTTTGATATTTTGCAAGAACCTCCGGGAAACGGGTCAAAAGCTCATTGGTTTTCAACAATAAATCATCAAAATCCATTGCGCCCGCCTTAAAGCATTTATCAACATAAGCTTTGTAAATATCGCCCAAGCGAGGCATTTTTGCCATGGCATCGGCTTCCATCAGGTCGGGGTTGTTGAAGTAAGCCTTAACGGTAACTAAGCTGTTTTTATAGGAAGATATGCGGGAATAAACCTGCTTGTATTTATAAATATCCTTATCGAGATTCATTTCCTTAATCACTGCTCGAATAACACTGTGCGAATCCTGTGTGTCGTATATGGTGAAATTGGAAGGATATCCCAATTTATCGGCTTCAAAGCGAAGAATTTTTGCGAAAATACTGTGAAATGTTCCCATCCACAGGTTTTTGGCTTCGCTTGCCCCCACGATTTGTGAGATCCGCTTTTTCATTTCCCGGGCCGCTTTGTTGGTAAAGGTTAGGGATAAAATATTGAATGGATCCACTCCAAGTGACATTAAATATGCAATGCGATAGGTAAGCACTCTGGTCTTCCCGGATCCTGCCCCAGCAATCACTATCATTGCTCCGTCTTTTTGTAGTACTGGAGCTCTTTGGGCCTCGTTAAGTTGTTCTAAATATTTCTGCAAAACTTCATTTTCTTCAAGCCGTGAAAATAACCATTATCAAAGGAATATGTAAATAGATTTTGGATAAATTATAAACATTGGAAAGGCTGGAGATTATTCTTTCAATATCCGTTTTATTTTAAATATCTTTATAAAAAAAATTCAATAAATGGAAGCAATCCTCTCTTTTATTGCCCAGATTCCATGGTGGGCTTGGATAATAATTTTTCTAATAATTGTGGTTATCCGCGATGTGTTTTTCAATAAAAGACATACCATAAGCCATAATTTTCCGCTAGTTGGGCATTTACGCTATATGCTGGAAAGCATTGGCCCCGAACTTCGGCAATATATCGTGGCAAACAACCGCGAGGAGCTTCCCTTTAACCGAATTGAGCGGAGTTGGATTTACGCTTCCGCAAAAAACGAAAACAATTACGAAGGCTTTGGAACAGATAGGGACATCTATGAACCAAACTATATTTTTATAAATAATGCAATGCTTCCCTTCAAAGTGGAAAAGGAAAATCCAAATTATAAAAACCCCTATTTTGTTCCTTGTGCCAAGTTGATGGGCGGATTTCACAAAAGACGGCGCCCCTACCGTCCGGCCTCGGTTATAAATGTTTCCGCAATGAGTTTTGGCTCCCTTTCAGCCCGCGCAATAGAATCGTTGAATAAAGGTTGCGCCTTGGCGTATTGTTATCACAACACAGGCGAAGGAGGTCTTTCTCCCTATCATAAAACAGGGGCGGACGTAATTTTTCATTTTGGGACAGGTTATTTTGGGGTACGGGATGAAAATGGAGAATTTTCCATGGAAAAAATCGTAAAACTTGTAAACGACAACCCACAGGTGCGGGCCATTGAAGTAAAACTTTCCCAAGGCGCAAAACCTGGAAAAGGAGGCGTTTTACCCGGTGCAAAAATAACTGCTGAAATTGCGGAAATTAGGCATGTTCCTTTGGGAAAAGATGTACTGTCGCCCCCCAATCATTCAGCTTTCAAAGGCGTGGACGGATTGGTAGATTTTGTAGAAAGTATTGCAGAAGCTACCGGTTTACCGGTAGGCATAAAGTCTGCCGTGGGAAGGTTGAATGAATGGGAAGAACTTGCCAAAATCATGAAAAATACAGGCAGGGGGCCAGACTTTATAACCATTGATGGTGGCGAAGGCGGAACCGGTGCCTCCCCTCCAAGTTTTGCCGATCACGTTTCGCTTCCGTGGCTTTTTGGGTTTGCTGAAGTGTATAAAATTTTCAAAAAGCATGATATTTGCGAACAGATTGTTTTTATTGGCAGTGGGAAATTGGGCTTCCCTGCCAAAGCGGCTATGGCTTTTTCCATGGGTGCCGATTTGGTAAACGTTGCCCGAGAGGCTATGATTTCCATCGGCTGTATTCAAGCGCAACAATGCCATACCAATAAATGCCCGAGTGGGGTGGCCACACAGAATAAATGGCTTCAAAGGGGGATTAATATTGAGGACAAATCGGTACGAGCCCATTTTTATTTCAAGAATTTCAGAAAAGAGCTTCTCGAAATGACCCATGCCTGTGGGTATGAACATCCAGCGCAATTTACTATGGACGATGTGGATCTTACCGTTGGGGATAAAAACTTGATCAAAACATTAGCTCAATCCTTTATGTATCATAAATGTGTAGTGCCTTTTGAAAGCGTTAAAGCATTGTCCCGCTGCCCACATCTAGGCGGAAATTTCCATGAAAAAGAAGCTAAAAAAGAGGTTAAGGCAATGAAAAAAGAAAATATGGTACGGTATTGACGGGAATGAGTTTAATTTAATTTTGATATCAATCCAAAAACGACTTAAGTTTGTCGTGTAGTAAAATATTTTATGGAAGAAACAGCCCAAGTAATTAATTATATAGCCTATTTATTACCTGCCATTGTTGTTGGAATTGTTGCGTACTTCTTTTTTAAGGGGCATACCGCGAACGAAGAAGGACGCAGGCGCTATCTTATCCAAAAAGAAGCTCAAAACCAAATGTTACCTTTAAGGCTGCAAGCGTATGAGCGCATTACTCTTTTTTTGGAACGGATAGACCCAAACAAACTTTTGGTGCGCATAAAACCTTTTTCTGATAAGATAGAAGATTACGAAGTACTGTTGGTACGAAATATTGAACAGGAATATGAACATAACCTGAGCCAGCAAATATATATTAGCTCAGAATGTTGGAATCTTGTAAATGCTGCTAAAAATGCGACCATACATGTAATAAGGCAGGGCGTTATGCATGAAAAGGAAGGAAATGTGGATAAAATGCGGGAATGGCTGCTTCAGAATTTTATGGAAGAAATCACTCCATCCCAAAAAGCATTGGCCTATGTAAAAAAAGAAGTTAGTGAACTTTTTTAAAAAACTTTTCCATCCTTAAAAATTAAGGTTTAAAAAAATTATGGCGAATGGCATAAAGCATCAGTCCCATTCTATTCTTTAGTTTAAGCTTGGTATAAAGCGCATCCCGGTAACCTTCAATAGTTTTGGGGCTAAGGCACATAATATCTGCAATTTCTTTATAGGTCATCTCAGTACATGCAAGTTTTATAAATTCAATTTCCCTTTCCTTAAGAGATTCATCTTCTGAATCTTTATTCAATGAACCAACCAGTATTTGAGCAACTGTATTTGTATGATAATGGCCTTTTTCTATAACCTGGGTCAAGGCCTCCTCAAGAATTTCCTTTTTGGTATCTTTCATTAAATAACCTTTTGCCCCCGCCCGAAGCATTTTAAGAATAGTATTTTCATCTTCTTCTATAGAAAGGGCCAAAACCTTTATACGCGGAAAATTATTTTTTAAAAATTCTGTCGTTTCAATACCGTTTAGGATTGGCATATTAATGTCCATAAGCACCACATCTGGGATATTTTTTGGATCCTTAATTTTATCCAATAGTTCCTGCCCATTTTTACAGAGATACAATACTTTAAAATTCTCAAACTCATCGACCAAACCACCAATTGCTTGGGACAATAACGTATGGTCATCGACTACTACCACTGAATAATTCATAATAAAGTTATTTTGCGTTTACGAAAGTTTTCTAATTAAAACTGTATTTTAATTCTAAAGATGTACCCTTATTTTTTTCGGATTTTATATTTAGCACCGAATTGATAAGCTGTGCCCGGGTCTGCATGTTTTTTAATCCTATCCCCGCGAAATCATTTTTAGGTGTAAACCCTATGCCATTGTCTTCAGCTTTTATCAATAAGAAATCTCCGGAATATGTAAGCGTTACCAATAATTTTGATGCTTTTGAATGTTTGATGGTATTCGAAAAAAATTCCTGTAAAATCCTGAAAATAATAATTTCCCTATTATTTTCAATGAACCTCTTCTCCCCTTCTACCTTTAGACCTGCTTCAATAAACTTCAAACGGTTAAAGCGCTCGATTTCCAAACTGATGGCTTCATTTAAACTAAGGCTTTTAAGTGCTTCGGGATTTATCAATTTTGATAGGGCGCGAAGTTCGTTTATTCCAATGCCAATGGTTTCGGAAACCTCCGCCATCATTTCGGGCTTATCCTGCGCCATTTGCGACTGTATTTTTGCGAGGGTCATCAACTGCCCAATGTTGTCGTGCAGTTCCCAACTGATGTTGCGCAGGGTTTCCTCGCGTATTTCTATCTGCGATTCGGCAAGCTCTCGGTCAAAGGCCTTCTTTGCTTTTTCCTGTTCCTCGAGTAATTTGTTCTTTCTTCTAACAAATACTGTAAAAAGAATGATAATTACCGTAACCAGAAGAAGCAGCACAAAAACAGAAACTAATCCGGCAATCTCTTTTTCGTCCATACAAAGCCTATTATAAAGCAACTGTGCATAATAAATATTAATATCCAGTGAACCAATCTTAATGTCATAAAAAGGTCTTGGCTACTTGCAAAAAATGTTCGTGTAAACTTAATAGGAAGGTAGCCAACATAAAACAGGAGTAGCCCTACACTTATCCAAAACAAAATATCATGCTTTATAACAAGAATTTTTGAAGTGGTCAGGATTTCAATATAATACAAGATAATGCAAAAAATCAATACACAACCACCAACAATATAGGAAAGCAATTGTGGGAAATCTATAAAGGATTCAAAAAATGGATCTATAAAAGTGGCTGCCAAAAATAGAATAGCACTATATAAAATCCATTTTTTAAAATTCCTGTTTTTGATAAAACTTCTAAATACATGGTAAAAAAATAGAAAGAACAGACTGTTGTATAGGTTATAAAACAAGGCATTATACCCCAAAGTAACGTAGAGCCATTCACCATAAAATTCAAGAAAAAAAGTTAGCACCAATAGAATAGGAAAATATCTAAGAGCGGTGTCCTTATACTTGTACCAATATATTATTGATGCAATTGCAGAAACTCCATAAAGGAGTTTCACCACAATAGAAATATTCTCCACCCAGCTATTAAAACTATTCATTTACCAAAAAATGTTAATCCCCAAAATCTGTTTTTTGCTGTGGCGGTGGTATTACTCCCCCGTCATCCAATATCAAACTAACCGTACTGCTACTTGACGAACTGCTGCTTAAAAATCCGGCTTGATTCATTTTAGCTTTTGGGAGAACAACTGCAGTTGCTTTATTTCTTGTGGTATCTCCAACCCTATCATATATGGGGACTGCAGTTTTTTTCCCATCCGTTTCTTCGATTAGGAAACCTAC
Organism: Flavobacteriales bacterium; assembly: GCA_038215845.1. GTDB lineage: Bacteria > Bacteroidota > Bacteroidia > Flavobacteriales > Flavobacteriaceae > Aequorivita. Next base: position 13,170 of record JBBQQN010000044.1, read on the forward strand.
TTCCTTTCCATTTTGATTCATGGTTGGCACAATAAAAACAGTGTTCTTTCTGGGATATTTCACAACATCTCCATTGGGAAATTTATCACTGTCCGGGTAGTTGGAAAAATAAAAACGCATTCCGGCTATTTCAACATTCGCCTCTTTTGCTTCATGTTCTATAAAAGCTATGTATTGTGTTATTGTTTCATAGTCATATTCTACATAGCGAGATGGGTTAAAGCCCACCGAATCCTGGCTGATACTATCCTCGTATTTTTGAATTATTGGCAATCGGCGGGAAGTATACGTATCGTAAAGTTCCTTCGCACGTTGGACAGTAATTATTTGCTTTGGTGGTCCCTCGTATGGAGGTTCATGAATCATAGGTTCTTGGCATCCGGAAAAAATGAAAATGGAGAACAAAAATAAAATGAAATGTTTGCGCATTTTTGAAATCATAATTTTTAGTTTTAAAGGTTGTGGTATAAATGTATGAACAAAAGCAGTCTTTTAAAATAACTGTTTTTAAAGTTCAAAATGAAGATACGCGAAAAATACTGATCCTTAAACCCTTGAAAAAAAATTCAGGGAAAAACCTTCAATAAATTGGGGGAAACACCCCTAGAAAAAAAGTAAAAATTATGCCTCCTGTGCTTTAATTTCATTGAGCTCGTCATTCTTTTGCGCGGCATAACGAAAGCCATGTTTCCACCATTGGGTCATCAATTCCTTATCAAAAATCAAGGAATTGGTGGTCAGCACCGTGGGAGTATAGTAGAGATTTATTATAACATCTTTATTGGTGGCTACAAACTTCCCGATTCGGATATTCTGTTTCTCAATTCGGTCTGCCATATAACTGTGCATGTTGGTGAGCAAAGAAAAAACATTTTTTGATGGAAGCCGGTTATAATAAGTTACCTCTGTTTCCAGTACAATTACATCAACTGTTGTTGCGCCCCGGGTTATGGCTTCCTCAATGGGCACCATACTTCCAAAGCCGCCATCGGCATATTCGCAACCTTCCTTTTTTACAAGGCTCATAAAAGGCGTGAAATTTGAAGAAATCCAGATCCAATCGCAAAAATCCTTATACTCAAAATCGTTAATGCTTTTATATTCCACTTGGTTGAGCGAAAGGTTTGAAACGGTTACCACCACTTCTTTTTCAGAAGCCTTTAAATTGTTGAATTCGTTTTCGGTCAGGGTTTTTTCTATCAGTTTCCGAAGATTAAGACTTTCACCAAAAGTCTTTTTCCCCTTTATAAAATTTTTCAGTACCGTAAAGTGGTCGATTGCTATTTGCTTTCCACCGTATTTGTCTTCCTTTATAAGAAAGGGACAGCTGCTGAAAATACTTTGTTGGTTAACGGAAGTATAAACCTCCCTTATTTTTTCAACTTTGTCCAACGCTAAATGCGAGATGAGCAAACTGCCCGTGGAAGTGCCCACAAACAGATCGTAATCATGGTGGAGTTCTTCCATTAAATATTGCGCCACGCCGCCTGCAAATGCGCCTTTGCTACCGCCGCCAGAAATTACTAATGCCCTCATTCTTTTGTTATTGAATTTAAATAATTAGTTGCCTTGGGCGAAAGTTGCCTGGCCAACATTTTCATTATTTCAGAATACTTTTTTTCTTTCAGAACCTCGCTCAGCATTTCCTTGGAGGGTTTTGAAAATCGCCACGTAGGATGTACGCAGGCTTCCACTAAATTTTTCAGGGTTTCTGCATCCCAAAGTTTGAGTTCACTTACAAACTCAAATGCTTTTTCCCGTATTTCAAAACTGTAATCCGGGGAAGTATAATTTTTCAATTCAACCAAGTAATTTTCTTTGTTTGAAATATTATAACCATCGGTAAGAACAGCCAAAGCCAACCATAATTGACGAATGTTTTTATTTTGAAATCCTTTAATCCCTTTAGTTTTATCAAGATATTCGCTCTGCTTTTCTGGAAATTGAAGCCAAAGTTGGTATAGAACAGTTTCCATTGTTACATAGGATTCGTCATTCAACAGACTTTCATATTCCTTTTGGAGTTCCTTCGGAATGGCTTGCAGCGAAAGTGCCACCGCCTGCCGAACGTATAGATTATTGCTTTCAAAAGCATTTTTGTAAAGCGAAATAGTTTCAGAAATAGGTTCACCCGCAAGTTGGTATACCGCTTCCTGCCCAATAAAATCGTTCGGGAAGGTGAGTGCGGTCTTCAACTGAATTTTTTTGTCCCTTAAAGGTGATGCACGTAAGGCAGAAATTTCAAAATACTTTTTTATAAAGGGAGAATTCAGCAAAGATTGGTAAGCCGCTTCACTCTGAAAAGCGCTCTGTTGCAGCCAATCACTTTCAAAATCTGAAATATCAGTTTCGGAAACCGCGTTCACTTCATTTAAAAAATCCTCAGTGGAAACATTTTTAAATCTATATTTTTTCAAATAATTTTTAATGGCGGTTTTAAAAGCCACCTCCCCAATTTTCTCCCTTAAAATATGAAGCGCCCATGCCCCTTTTTGATAAAACGTAAGCGAACTTGCTTTCGGATTCAACAAAGACTCCCCATTTCCCTCATCGCTTACAGCCTTTAATTGTTCAGCATTTTGATAGAGCTGCCAATAGTAATAATCTTCGCCAAAAATTTCCTTTTCGGCGAGTAAGGCGTAATAAGTAGCAAAACCTTCCTGCAACCAATGGTCTTCGCTGGCCTTTTCGGTAACCATATCGCCAAACCACTGATGCGCCAATTCATGCGCGTTTACGTTAATGTAGTTTCTATCGTTAAATCCTGTTGAATCAACCATAAAGGCTTCCGAGAAAAATGTGGCTGTTGTATTTTCCATTCCTGCGTAAAGAAAATCGCGAACGGGAACTTGCTTGTAGTTTTGCCAAGGATAGGGCACACCGATTTCGATTTTCAAAAAGTCGAAAATCTTTTTGCTGTAACGATAGGTTGGTTCAACCTTTATGGAATCTTCTGGTTTGAAATAAAGTTCCAACGGAATTCCAGAGTCTGAAAACAACTCTTTTTTATTGAAATTTCCAATTGCGAAAGCAACCAAATAGCTGGACATAGGTTCTTTCATATCGAAATGCCAATATTTTTCGGAATTCCTTTCCTCAACATTTTCCAACTTTCCATTGGCAATTACATTTTTTTCTGGGGAAGCAACCAATGTCAAATCAAATTCAATTTTATCGTTTAAATCATCAATGCTCGGAAGCCAATGCGAAGTATATTTCCCCTGCCCCTGTGTCCAGATTTCGTTTTCGAAGAAATATAGAGTCTGTTTAGGCTCTGCTTCATAAGTGAAAAAAGCCGTGTAGGTTCTTCCAGCTTCAAAATTGTCCAGCAACCAGATTTTATCATCATCTGCTTTTACTATAATTCCTTCCAAAGCAAAATTTACAATCTTCATATTTTTTGCATCCAAGAAAACGGAATCTGTTTTTTGAAGGATTTTAAAGGAATATTTTACGGCTCCCTTTACTTTATTTTCATTGGGAATGGGCGTTACTGTTGCTTCTGCCTTTAAAAAATCCACAACATCCAATTGCTGTGCAAATACCGTAAAACCTGTAAAAAGAAACGCAATAAGAAATTTGTACATTTTAGTGAAGGGCAATTTAATTAGCGAAAGCAAATTACAAATTTTCAACCAATGCTTCCCGCTCGCAACCAAATTTGTATTTTCGTTTTATGAATGCCAATTTCCTTCAAACTCCTATAGACTATCTTAAAGGCGTCGGCCCAAACCGGGCGGATTTGCTTAAAAAAGAGCTTGGCATCCACACTTTCCAGGATTTGCTGAATCTTTTTCCGAATAGATATTTGGATCGGACCCAATATTATAAAATTGGGCAATTGCAGCAAACTAATGCCGAAGTTCAAATAATCGGAAAAATAACGCATATTAAAACGGTAGAGCAAAAACGCGGAAAACGTTTGGTCGCCACTTTTATGGATGAAACCGGTTCAATTGAGTTGGTTTGGTTTCGTGGACAAAAATGGATTCGAGAAAATTTAAAGCTGAATATTCCCTACGTGATTTTCGGAAAAACAAATTATTTCAACAACAGTTTTTCCATGCCGCATCCCGAAATGGAATTGCTCGATGCGCACGAAAAAAGTATACGCTCGGCCATGCAACCCGTGTATCCTTCCACCGAAAAATTGGGGAACAGTGGCATCACAAATAGGGTGATAAATTCACTGATGCAACAGCTGTTTTTGGAGAGCAAAAATGCCTTCGCCGAGACCCTCTCAAAACCGCTTTTGGAACAGTTAAAATTGGCCTCAAAAAAGGAGGCACTTTTCAACATACATTTTCCAAAAAGTCAGGCACATTTAGCACGTGCCCAATACCGATTAAAATTTGAGGAATTGTTCTATATTCAACTGCAATTAATACGGAAAAATCTAGTTCATAAATCCAAAATTAAAGGCTACACTTTTGATAAAATTGGGCACAATTTCAACACCTTTTTTGCGGAGCATTTACCCTTTGATTTGACCGATGCGCAGAAGCGAGTGATCAAGGAAATCCGCAATGACTTGGGGAGCAATGCACAGATGAACCGACTTCTTCAAGGAGATGTAGGATCGGGAAAAACAATAGTGGCGTTAATGTCAATGTTAATAGCACTTGACAACGGTTTTCAAGCCTGTTTAATGGCGCCGACTGAAATTTTGTCAGTCCAACACTACAACGGCTTAGCTGAATTATGTAATAAACTGAATACCAGTATGGAACTATTAACTGGTTCAACCAAAACTTCAAAAAGAAGAGAAATCCACAAAAAATTGGAAAATGGCGAATTAGACATCCTAATTGGCACTCATGCCCTGCTCGAAGATAAGGTAAAATTTCAAAATTTAGGGCTTGCAATTGTAGATGAACAACACCGTTTTGGAGTGGAACAAAGAAGCAAATTATGGCACAAAAATGAGTACCCGCCACACGTACTTGTTATGACTGCCACCCCTATCCCCCGCACCCTCGCCATGAGCGTTTATGGCGACCTCGATATTAGCGTAATCGACGAGCTTCCGCCTGGCCGAAAAGACATCAAAACCGTGCACCGTTTTGATGCAAATAGACTGAAGGTTTTTAGGTTTATAAGGGACGAAATTTCGAAGGGCAGACAGGTCTATATTGTGTACCCTTTAATACAGGAAAGTGAGACGATGGATTATAAGGATTTGATAGATGGATACGAAAGTATTGTACGCGAATTTCCTTTGCCTAAATACCAAGTTTCCATCGTTCACGGTCAAATGAAATCTGCCGATAAGGAATATGAAATGAACCGTTTTATAAAAGGCGAAACACAAATTATGGTCGCCACAACGGTAATTGAAGTTGGGGTAAATGTTCCCAATGCCAGTGTTATGATTATTGAAAGTGCGGAACGTTTTGGACTTTCACAGTTACACCAATTGCGCGGACGTGTTGGACGAGGAGCCGAACAGAGTTACTGTATTTTAATGACAAGTCATAAGCTTTCCTCAGATGCAAAAACCCGTTTGGAAACAATGGTCCAAACCAGTGATGGTTTTGAGATTGCCGAAGTAGATCTAAAACTCCGCGGGCCCGGCGATATTATGGGAACGCAACAAAGCGGCGTATTAAATCTTCGTATAGCTGATATAATAAAGGATTCGGAAATTTTAAAAATCGCGCGAAGCTATGCAATGCAAGTTTTGAAAGCAGACCCTAACCTTTCTTCCGAAGAAAATATTCCTATAAAAAATACCTACGCACAGCTTGTGAAGTACCGTAATATTTGGAATTATATTTCGTAACCCAAGAGTTTTGCTGCAAAATAATTCAGCATTTTTTCTACTTCTGAATATTTGTTCTTCCCCACTTGTATGTCCGTTAGTTTGGGCAAATGTTTGGCAAAATAGATGTGATTGTTGGACATTTCAAATAAGTTGCTGGCCAGCGCATATGGATATTCGAAGGTTGGGTTGATTTCCATAATCACTCCAGCAACATTATTTATTAGTTGTTTGTAGTTTTTGAAAAAACCCTTTCCATTTTCATCATCGACCTCTTTGGTGCGATAAGCCTTCATGCCTTCAGCAATAATAACGCTATGCAGTTTGCTTTCGTCCACAAAGTCGGTGCTGGGATTGTCTACCGATGCTGAAACAAAGGAATTTATTATTATTTCAAGTTTTCTTTTCGGTTCATCTATGTTCAATGTATTTATCTTAATAAGATATGCAACCCACTCCCAATACCACGAAACCAAATAGATAAGCAACAAGTGCTTGTTTTCGAAATAACGATAGATGGAAGCTTCGGTAGAATTCATTTCCTGAGCTAACTTCTTAAAGTTAAAGGCTTCAAAACCAATATCTTCAATAAGCAAAATACTGAACTTTATAATGTTTCGACCCAATGCTGAATCCTGTGGATCTCTTAAATAAATTCCATCATTCAGAGAAATTTTAATTTCAATTGCCATATAACTGCTCTTTCAAAAAACAAAGCTAACCAATTTAAAATGATAGTCAAACATCTAAACATAATATTTTTACTTTTTATTATGATAGTTATACTATTATTTAAAAAAGTATTTATATATTTGATCCCAAATAAGTATAAAACAAAACACTAAAACCCATAAAATGAAAACAATGAGAACTACATTACCACTCGCTGTAACACTTTTAATCAGCACCTCGTTACTATTTTCTTGTAAGGAAGAGTCTAAAAGAGCAGAAGACACAGCAACCGTACAACAAACAATTGAAGAACCACAATCCGTTACGGATGTTATGACAAAGGAAGACCAAGAAAACCTTACGCCACAAATGGTTATTGATGATTTTAAGGCTGGTAACGAACGCTTCGTTAACCAAAAAACTACAAATCGTAATCACGGGGAGCAAATACGAAAAACCGCATTGGCTCAATACCCGAAAGCAATTGTATTGAGCTGTGTGGACAGCCGCGTACCCGTTGAAGATTTATTTGACCAAGGCATTGGCGACGTTTTTGTAGGTCGTGTAGCAGGAAATTTTGTGAACGAAGATCTATTGGGAAGTATGGAATTTGCAACCAAAGTAGCAGGAGCCAAACTTGTAGTCATTCTGGGTCACAAATACTGTGGTGCGGTGAAAGGCGCCATTGATAACGCTGAACTTGGAAACTTGACAGCGATGCTTAAAAATATAAAACCCGCCGTTAGCGCTGTGGAGGAACCACAAGACAAAGCAATCAGAAATTCAAAAAATGAGGATTTTGTTGAAGCGGTTTCTAATAAAAACGTACTTCTAAATATTGAGAAAACACTTGCACTAAGCCCGGTATTGGCAGAGATGCAAGAAAATGGCGAAATTAAAATTGTTGGGGCAACGTATGATCTGTCTACTGGAAGAGTAACCTTTTTTGAATAACACATTATTAAGAGTGGTCAAAAAAATGCATTGATTTAGATTAGTTTGTTTTTTAGCATTATTGGCCACTCTTTCCTTTTTGCCCCATTTAAGTATCAAAAAAACTTTACAAAAGATTAAAATGAAGAAACGCTTTTTTTTATTGGCTTTGCTATTGCCGCTTTTGGCTATTGGCCAAGACAGTAACTTCGGAAACTGGATTATTTATTTCGGAAATAAAAAAATTGACAATAAATGGAACTTACATCACGAAGTTCAATACAGAAACTATAACGCCATTGGCGATCTTGAGCAACTATTGCTGCGCACCGGTCTTGGCTATAATCTTACCGAAAACAATAACAATTTACTGTTAGGTTACGGTTATATTTTAAGTGAAAATTACATTGGCGGTACCGACGATAAAAACACGGTAAACGAGCATAGAATTTATCAACAGTTTATTACCAGACAGCAAATAAGCCGCGTTGCCGTCCAGCATAGATATCGGTTTGAGCAACGTTTTGTGGAAGATGACTTTAAAATTCGCGTTCGCTATTTTTTAAGCCTAAATGTGCCTTTAAACAATGCTGAAATAATTGACAAAACAATATATTTTTCTGCTTACAATGAAATTTTTCTAAATACAGAGAACAGTATTTTTGATAGAAACAGATTATATTCAGGTATGGGTTATAAATTGAACAAATCTTTAAAGTTTGAAATTGGATATATGAACCAATTTCTTGCCGGAGGTAAAAATCGAGATCAGTTGAACCTTATTACCTTTTTCAATTTCTAAAACACCCCTATGCCAACCAGTAAAATTTTAAGTACTTTTCAAAAATTTACCAAAATTGAAAGCTTTAGTGGCATTTTGCTGATGCTAGCCACGGTTATTGCGCTTATCTGGGCAAACTCGCCGTTTTCCGATAGCTACGTTTCGCTTTGGAACTCAAAGGTAGGTTTCAGTTTTACGGGTTTTGAGCTTTACAAACCGCTACTGCTTTGGATTAACGATTTATTGATGGCCATCTTCTTTTTTGTGATTGGTTTAGAAATAAAGCGGGAGTTTTTGGTGGGCGAACTCAACACAACCAAAAAATTGGTTTTTCCTTTGGTAGGTGCCCTGGGTGGGATGATGTTACCAGTGCTCTTGTTCATCTTAATTAACCAAAACCCTGAAACCGTCAAAGGTTGGGGCGTGCCAATGGCTACTGATATTGCCTTTGCTTTAGCAATACTAAAATTACTGGGAGATAAGGTGCCTATGGCGCTCAAAATTTTTCTTACCGCATTCGCCATTATAGACGATATGGGTGCGGTGCTAATCATCGCCATTTTTTACAGCGGAAACATACAAATAATGATGCTACTTTTTGCTTTGATATTATTAGCGGTGCTTTATTTTTTATCGTATAAAGGTATTTACTCAAAATTTTTATTGGTGCTAGTAGGCGCTGTAGTATGGTTCTTATTCTTGAAAAGCGGAATACATCCTACAATTGCGGGACTCCTTTTGGCGTTTTCGGTGCCCTTGCGGCAGAAAATAAATACAGAAACTTTTATTGGTTCGTTAAACTTTATTTCAGAAAAGATAAAAATCAACCCAGAAAAAGCGAAACCCGTGCTTTCTGAAGTACAAATTGAGGCAATAGACAATCTTGAAGATTGGACGACAAAATACCAATCGCCACTGCAGCATTTAGAGCACCGTCTTCACGATTGGGTAGCCTATTTTATAATTCCGCTTTTTGCATTGGCAAATGCCGGAGTGGTACTTAATACAGATATCCCGCTAGACCAATCTCTCATTATAACCATCATCATCTGTTTGGTTGCTGGAAACAGTATTGGCATTACGAGCTTGGTCTTTTTGGCGAAAAAACTAAAGTTAATCACTATGCCCAAGGAAATTAATATGAAGCATATTGTAGGAGTTTCCTTTATAGCTGGAGTAGGCTTCACTATGGCCATTTTTATAGCCAGTCTTGCCTTTGCAAACAGGCCGGAATATTTAGACTCAGCCAAAATAGGCATTCTTATTGGCTCATTAATTTCTGGTGTTATAGGTTATTTAATACTAGCCCGAACATCGAAAAAAAATACAAACACCCAAAAAATATAGCTATGCAAAAATATAAATTGCTCATCGTTTTAGTTATTGTGTTAGTGGCATTCTTAACCTCTTGTGAAAATGGCATCAGCGCTGTAGAAAGCCAGTTAAACAATCTTACTAACAAAGCGAACCAGCTAGATTCAGTAATTAACACTGAAATGGATAAGGTTATAAAACTCGATTCAATAATTAATCTGGAAGACCTAAAGATTAAAAAACTAGACTCAATAGTGGAAAAAACGTCATCAAACCTTGATTCTATTTTGAACAAATATAAGTGACAGTAAATTCTGGTATCGATTCTAAGACGGAGTTTTGGGATTTCGATTTTAAAAATAAAAATGAATCCCAAAAGAATGCTATGAACGGTTCAGAAAAAAATTTCATTTTTTAATCGCTGAATCTCCAGCAAAGTTTGAGAATATCTATCATAAAACTATAATAATGGATAGTGTCCAGTTAAAAATTATTGAAACGGTTGTAGTCTTAGCGGCATTTGCTTTAACGCTTTTTATTACGTCCAAATTGGTAAATAAAACTGTATCAAACAATTTGTTGAAAAAGGTAAGAGGCAAAATCATAAAGAAAGTCATCAACCTGATCAACATTTTAGTTTGTTTAATAATAATCTTAATAATTTGGGGAGTTGACCAATCAGAATTAGGTGTTTTTATAGGGTCGTTATTAACTGTTTTAGGGATAGCCTTGTTTGCCCAATGGTCAATCCTTTCCAATATAACTTCCAGTATCATAATATTTTTCAATCATCCTGTAAAATTGGATGATACAATTACCATAATTGATAAGGACTACGAAACCGAAGGAAGGGTGAGCGATATTGGTATTTTTTTCATTATCCTTAAAACGAAGGAAGGAGAGCAAATAACAATACCCAGCAACGTTTTTATTCAAAAAATGATAAAAAAGAAAATAAATGATTAAGTCCATTTTAGCAGTTGTTGCAATTTTCATTCTTGGAAATTTTTCCAATAGTTTATTCGCTCAACAAAAGTTTGAAAAGGAAAGTCGTTTAGCACAAAGTGATGTTCCGATGAATGCTTTAAATTTTATAGATTCTTTAAACTTAAAGAATAAAGTAAAATGGTATTTGGAAGAAGGGCTGGAAAGGAAAAGTATCGAAGCCAAATTTAAAAGAAACAGAAAAAAACACAGCGTTGAATTTGATGCACTCGGAAATATTGAAGATGTTGAAATTGAAATGAAATGGGATGAATTAACAACACCGCTTAAAAATTCAATAAGCACAAGGCTGCAAAAAGATTGTATTAAGCACAGAATTAACAAAATCCAAATACAATATACAGGAAATCAAATACCGTTGTTTTTAAAATTATTATCTGGAAAACCAACTGAAGATTTGACCGTTAAATATGAAATAATAGTCAAGTGCCGTTCTGAAAAAAGCACTGAATTATTTGAATACCTTTTCACAGATAAAGGACACTTCGTTTTGGCATCCCAAATAATATTTAAACCCAGCTATCATCTTGAATATTAATAAATTTCATATAGCCACTTTTATTGTGTTCATTCAATTTTTAAATAGTGCATCGGCCCAAAGCACCTATCAGTTTGGGTTGTTGCCATCCATAAATTTAAATTTGGACGATATATAATTATTAAATAAAAATGTATATTTATTGTTATTCAATAAATATTAATTATCTTTCGACATAATTTTAACTTTTAGAAATTATGTCAAAAAGAAACAATTTCGTATTTAAAGGACTGCATATTGTTGCCTGGGTCATCTTCGTTGGATTGTGCATCGAAGCCGGAGGCTTGGCAGTCAATTTTATTTTCAGTCTCTACAGACCTGAATTTGTCCAAAATCTATATCAAAAGTTGGACTTAAGTCAAATGTATAATCATAGCAAATGGGCTTTTTTCGGTATGTATAGTTTTATCCTGGTCATCTCGATTTTGAAGGCATACCTATTCTATGTTGTCATCAAGCTTTTAATCAAACTTAATTTGTCAAAACCATTCAACAGCTATGTTGCCGATCAGATTATAAAAATTAGTTACTACACGCTTTCCATAGGACTTATAAGTTACGTAGCCCGACAAACAGCCAAAAATTTACTGCATTATGGATTTGAAATCGACTCCCTAAACCAGTTTTGGGCAGACAGTCAGGCATATATTTTAATGGCGGCTGTGATCTATGTCATTGCGACTATTTTTTCAAGAGGAGTTGAAATCCAAAATGAAAACGATCTAACTGTTTAAGCCATGCCAATCATAGTAAACTTAGATGTAATGATGGCAAAGCGTAAAATGTCGCTTAACGAGCTGTCAGAAAAAGTTGAATTAACACTTTCTAACCTTTCTATTTTAAAAACAGGAAAAGCAAGAGCCATCCGGTTTAGTACACTGGAAGCAATATGTGAAGTGTTGAATTGCCAGCCGGGGGACATTTTAGAATATCTAAACGAAAAAAAATGAAATTAAAAAT
>JBBQQN010000045.1:0-25124 GCA_038215845.1 Flavobacteriales bacterium
GGAATTCTTGGGAAGAATCCACAAGCGGCAAACCAGATTGCCTTAAACATAGCTTCAATGACTTTTATGGTGGCGATGGGCTTTAGTGTGGCGGCAATGATACGGGTAGGCAACCAAAAAGGATTGAAAAATTTTAGGGAACTTCGTCGGGTAGCTATTTCCATTGTTTTATTGACTTCTATTTTATCCTTAATTTTTGCAATTGGCTTTATATTGTTCAATCAGGAATTGCCAAAAATATTCCTCGATTACAACAGCTTAGCGGACTTTGCAGACAATCACGAAGTAGTTTCAATAGCTGCGCAACTTTTAATAATTGCGGCAATCTTTCAATTCACCGATGCGCTGCAAGTGGTGGCGTTGGGCGCGCTGCGCGGAATGCAGGATGTGAAGATTCCAACAGTTATTACATTTATAGCCTATTGGATTATAGGTTTCCCTATTTCATATTATTTAAGTATGGAAACTTCTTTGGAAAGTATGGGAATTTGGATAGGTTTATTGGCAGGACTTTCGGCCAGCGGCATTATGTTATTCATCAGATTTAATTATCTTTCAAAAAAATTGATTCGGAATAATTAGCGATTTGCAAAAAGCGAAATGCGAAGAGCGAAAAGCGAATAGTTATTTTAAAACCTTCAACTATCAACAAACAACTAAAAAAATGGATTTCCCAAAATATTTATTAGGCGACAACAGCGATTATCCCACAGCGATTTTCGTGATACATACTGAATTTCCCCGTTTTATCATCAACCTTGAAAACGATGAGGTGGAATGGTTGGAAGATTTTGATGCCGAAGACCAAAAGGAGCTTGAAAACGAAGCTGAAACCCTTATTCAAGGAGCTACCGATTTTTACGATCGGGAGATTTCACTTTATGATACGGAGTGAGTGAATTTGTGAGTGTGTGAATATGTGAATATGTGAATGCGTGAATTTGTGAATTTGTGGGTGTGTGAATACGTGAATTAGTAAATCTGTTTTTTTTAAAGAATTAAAAAGAATGCTCGACGAACTTTTAAAATACGATACCGAATTTTTTCTCTTCCTAAATAATTGGGGGAATAGTTCGTGGGATGGGTTTTGGCTTTTTGTAACCGAAAAGTGGTCGTCCATTCCCATTTATGCTTTTCTTCTTTATTTGATTTTTAAAAATTATGGATGGAAGGGTACGCTAGTAATTTTAGTGAGCGTGGCCTTGATGATTACCGCTACCGACCAAATTGCCAATCTTTTTAAATATGGAATTCGCCGTCCCCGCCCTTGCCAAGTCGCTGAACTGAAAGATCAAATGCGCTATGTTGCCGATGGTTGTGGCCGGTATGGCTTTTTCTCTGCACATGCTGCCAGCTCTATGGCTGCAGCGGTTTTTCTGGGGTTGAGCCTTCAAAAATGGTATAAATACCTTCCTTTTTTATTGCTTATTTGGGCGGTTATTACAGCTTATAGCAGAATCTATCTTGGCGTTCATTATCCACTGGACGTAATTTCTGGAATGGCTTTTGGCGGATTGACGGGCTGGCTTTTCTATCTTTTGCAGAAATGGGGACAGAAACGGTTTAATACTGCCACTACTGTTTCGAAACAATAAACAAATCGCGATATAATCTGGTTTTGTGTGTTCGGCTTTCTTTTCCTTTTGGATTCATATCATATCGGGCTACTCGTTCTCTACGGAAATTTGGAAAAGTTTCTTTAAACAACTGCAGATTTTCTTCCTGCACCAAAACCCCAAATTGATTTTCTTCTGGAATAGAAATATTTTCTCCTTCCTTTAAAACTTTCATTTTTTCACCGTAATCCCAAATAAGCTCTGGCGTCATATCTGAAAATTCATAAACTTTTAGGTTTTGTTGCTTCTCCCAAAATTGCAATTCTGAAAAAGGTTTATACTCGGGATTGTTTGTAATTGCCGCACTCAATGGAAGTCCGAACCAAATTACCGAAACTATAAAAGCAATGGTTAAATAGAAAACTGTTGCGATATTTCTTCGGAAAAGATTGCGAAACATAAAAATTCCGATACCAAATAAAACTACAGAAAGCAACACAAACCAAACCCAATTTCCTGCAAGCCCATCTTTCAGAAAAATATAACCGCCAATGGGGAAAGCCATTCCTATAAAAGCTATCAACCCAAAGTTGAAATAAACCGGAATGGTTTCGCGCTTATCTTTCAATTCCTTAAATCTTCGGAAAAGGTACTCGATATAAAAACCCGTGTTTAGCGCCATTGGAATAAGTACAGGCAATAAATACCGCGATTTTTTTTCTGGAATAAGGGAAAGTAGAATCACCGAAAGCATCGTCCAAAGAAAGGTGAACAGGTATGCTTTTTTATTAAAAACCCTGTTTTTTAAATACGGATAAAGCAGTGCTATAAAAGCTGGAATGGTCCAAACGCCGCTCTGTGTAAAGAAACTCCAGTAATAATAAAACGGTTTGGTTTCGTAGTTTATCCAATTGGTTGTTTCGTTTTTTGTAATGGATGCGGCCGCAGGGTCAAATTTAAGGGTGTACCAATGCCACCAAAAGGAAACAATGGCAGCAACAACAAGAAAACCAAATAGCGGCAACCAGCGTGACTTAAATCCTTTGTATTTGTAAACAATCCCAAAAGCTATCAAAAAGGGGAGGAGCAGGGCGTAAAATGAAACGGGACCTTTGCTTAAAAACGAGCACCCAAAGAAAAGTCCGGCCAAAAGAGCGTTTCTATATTTATGTTTTTCTTTGGTGAAAAATAAATAGAGCAGGTAAATGCAACCCATCATAAACCCGTGGGTATAAATATCCCATTGGCCATCGCGGGCGGAGGCTACAATGTAAAAGGAAGTCGCCATCACCAAAGCACTTATAAAAGAATAAAGCTTTTCACGAGTAATTTTTTTTGCAAGTTTATAGGAAAACAGCACCAAAACCAAGGTCATTATTGCCGCGGGAAGCCGAAGTGCCCAAACACTCTTTATACCAAAAATTGCAGCTGAAAAGGCCGTGAGCCAAGTGGGCAGGGGTGGTTTTTGGTAACGCGGTTCGCCATTTATGGTTGTTAACAACCAGTGCCCGTCGTTCAACATTTCCCGTGCGGTAATGAAGTTTCGTGCTTCCATTATGTTAACGGGCAAGGAGTGCAGATTCACAAAAAATATGGCGACACAGCAAAACATTAAAAGCAATAAGTAATTTTTTTCAGATTTCATATTGGGCTTGTTTTTTCCAAATAAAAATATTCCTCACGTAAATAATCAATCCAGCAACGTGGCCCACAAAAAGAACCGGATCCCTTCGGAAAATGGCGTAGGTTAAAATAAGTGCCGCTCCCACAACGCTCATCCTCCAAAAACCGATGGGGAGTTGCGAGGATTTTGTCTTTTCGGAAACAATCCATTGATAGATAAAGCGAAGTGTAAAAATTAATTGGGAAACAATGCCCAAGATTAAAAGCCAAAGTGGGATTGCATCATTTTTGAAAAGTTTTTGAATGTCATACTCTCCGTTATTATAGGCGTACACCACCACAAGAATGGGAAAAATATAAAGGAAAATTTGCAGCCATTTTGGCGATTTCTGCCATTCTCCCTGTAACTGAAGATTTCTTATATAAATGTAATACGTTAAAGCCTGCCCGAGCATAATGGCAAAATCGTCGCGTAAATGCCCGTAAAGAAAAAGCAGAAAAGAAGCCAATAAACTTAGTTTCCAAAATGCGGATGGGGTAATAATGCGCTTACTTTTTTCTGAAAGAATCCACTGTACAAAAAGTCTTCCGCTGAAAAGAATTTGTGCCAAAAAACCAATCCCGTAAACAATCCAGTTGCTCATCCTTTGCTTTTAATCTCGTAGTTGATGTATTTTTTCTTCATCCAAAGGTATGCGAAACAGTCCATCAAAGGGCCCAATAATCTATTCCAAAGTCCAAACTTGGCGGTTCCGGCTATGCGTGGAAAATGTTTTACGGGAACTTGCAATACCTTACCGTTTTGCAAAAGAATCATAGCCGGTAAAAAGCGGTGCAAGCCCTCGAACATCGGGATGCGCTTGGCATAATCGGCTTTAATTATTTTTAAGGGGCAACCCGTATCGTCCATACCATCATGTGTAAAAGCACGACGGATTCCGTTGGCAATTTTGGACGACATATTTTTTACAAACCTATCTTTTCTTTCGGAACGTACGCCCGTTACCAAATCGTATTCTCCTATGCGCTCGAGCAACAAATTAAAATCTGCCGGATCGGTTTGAAGATCGCTGTCAATATAGCCCACCAAGGGAGTTTCAGCATTATCAAAACCCGCTTTTATGGCGGCACTCAAACCTCGATTTTCTTTAAAGGCAATAAAATGAAAGGCTTCATTTCTGGCGCAAATTGTTTCAACCAAGGCTTGGCTGTTGTCTTTGGAGCCATCGTTTACAAAAAGGATGCAGGTTTTTTTGGTGGCTATTTTGGTGTAGGCCAGCAATTCCTTTTCAACCCGTTCCAGGTTTTCTTCTTCGTTGTAAAGGGGTACAATTATAGTTAATTCGTACATCTAGTTTTTTGAAAAGGTTTCAGCAAAAGTATTTCTTTTTTGAAGAACAATTCTAAAGTTTCAAAATTTGAAGCGGTTTCATAAAAAATGATGTTATTTTGCGGAGAGTTTAATTGCCAACAGTCTTGATTCTTGGTTCTTGGCTCTTTTTAAACATTCACTTAAAAAAAACAAATGAAAATACTCGTTACGGGCGCGGCGGGATTTATAGGTTCGCATACTTCGGAAAGGCTTAAGGATATTGGGCACGAGGTGGTTGGGGTTGACAATTTTTCGCCATATTATGATCTTTCCTTAAAAAAACTGAACGCTGAGGCACTTTCAGAAAAAGGAATAGAAATTCTTGCCTTGGATTTGCGAATTGCCGATTTGGACAAAACGCTGCCACAGGATTTGGATTATATTTTTCATTTTGCCGCCCATCCCGGAATTTCAAATACTTCAACCTTTGAGGATTATTTTAGCAATAATATTTTGGCCACGCAACGGTTAGTAGAATTTGCGGAACATCTTCCGAAGAAACCATTTTTTGTGAATATCGCCACCTCCTCCATTTATGGGTTGGAGGCAACTTTTTCGGAAACCATAGTACCCAAACCGGCATCGTGGTACGGGGTAACCAAGCTTGCCGCCGAACAATTGGTTTTGGCAAAAACGCGCGAGAATAAATTAGAAGGAACATCCTTTAGATTATTTTCTGTTTATGGGCCACGCGAAAGGCCAGACAAGCTGTACACCCGGCTTTTAGATTGTGCAATGGCGAATAAACCATTTCCGCTTTTTGAAGGCAGTGAAAAACATTTGCGCAGTTTTACCTACGTACAGGATATTGTGGACGGGATTGTAAGCGTAATAGGAAAGGAAGAAATCTGTAACGGTGAAATCTTCAATCTGGGAACGGAAGTGGAAAGCACGACCGCGCAGGGAATAGCAACCGTTGAAGAAATATTTCAGAAAAAAATAAATACTGAAAACAAACCCCCGCGTGCAGGCGACCAATCGCGCACAAAAGCAAATATTGACAAAGCCCGAAAATTACTGGGCTACAACCCAACCACAAGTCTAAAAAATGGACTTGAAGCCCAATATATCTGGTTTAAGGATAATTTTAAAAATCAAGTTTAGATTTCCTTTAAAATCCCTTCCTAGTTTTGGTCCTTTTAATTTATAGCATTTTATTTTATGATAATATCAAAATTGGTCCCAAATAGGTTTAAACTTTTTTGGTATTTTGTTTTCTCTTTTCTCATATTATCCACTTCTGTAAGGATAATTTTCTTTATTTGGAGTTATAGTGAAGTAGATGCTTCCCTATTTAATCTTCTAAAGACATTTGTAATTGGATTTCTTTTTGACATTGGAACGGTATCCTTTTTTGTGCTGCCCTATGCTCTCTATTTATTATTTATGCCATCACGGTTTTTCGGAAGCCTTATAGATAGAATAATTACATGGTTTGCGTATTCACTATCCTTGCTTATTATTCTATTTTCCTTCTTTGCGGAAGTTACTTTTTGGGAAGAATTCCAAACTCGTTTCAATTTTATTGCCGTTGATTATTTGGTGTATACCAATGAGGTGGTGAAAAATATCAACGAATCCTATCCCATCCCACTGTTACTTTCGGCCATTATATTGTTACTGTCCCTGCTTCTTTATATTACTTGGCGAAAGGGCATTTTTAAAAAAATATTTAATGCCGAAACACCCTTCAAAAAGCGTCTTATTCCCACAGCTTTGGTTGTATTGGTATGTTTGATTTTTACATTTTTTGTAAAAAACGAGGACGCGGAACAATCGGAAAACCGGTACAATAATGAAATTTCAAAAACTGGTATTTATTCATTTTTTGCCGCCTTTCAGAGCAATAAACTTTCCTATGACGAATTCTACAAAACCATTCCGGATGCCACTGCTTTTTCTGAAATAAAAAAGGAATTTGAAGCTCGGGGCGACAGCCTGTTTTTTCCAGATAAAGATTTGATTTTCAGAAAAGTATTTAAAACCGATTCTTTGCCCGAAGCAAAGCCGAACATCATTTTTATTTGTGTTGAAAGCTTGAGTGCCGATTTTCTGGGCACCTTTGGCAACACAAAAAATATTACCCCAAATTTGGATTCGTTGGCACGCAATAGCATTTTGTTCTCCAACCTTTATGCCACTGGTACGCGTACTGTTCGGGGGATGGAAGCCATTACACTTTCCATTCCGCCCACTCCGGGAAGAAGCATTGTAAAGCGGGAAAACAACCAGCAGCTTTATACTATTGGCGAAGTTTTTAAGGAAAAGGGCTATACCAATAATTTCTTTTATGGAGGCGATGGTTATTTTGACAATATGAATACTTTTTTTGGCGGAAATGGTTTTAATATTATAGATCGCGGAAGAGGGTTTTTAATGGATGCCGATATTGATACACAGCGAATTAATATCGAAGATGAAGAGGTTACCTTTGAGAATGCTTGGGGGGTAGCAGATGCGGATATCTATAATAAAGTACTGAAAGAGGCCGATAAATCTGCACAAAAGGGAATTCCATTTTTCGATTTTGTGATGACCACTTCCAACCACAGGCCCTATACTTTTCCTGAGGGAAAAATAGATTTAAAATCTGGCTCAAATAGGGAGGCTGGAGTAAAATATACCGATTATGCCATTGGTGAATTTTTGAAAAACGCACAGAAAAAATCGTGGTACAAAAATACGGTCTTTATAATTATGGCAGACCATTGCGCCTCGAGCGCTGGCCGGCAGGAATTGAATGTGGATAAGTACCATATTCCAGGAATGATTTTAAACCTTGCTGAAAGACAACCCCAAAAAATAACGCAAAGAACTTCCCAAATAGATGTTTTTCCTACCCTGTTTTCGCTTTTGCACTGGGAGTATAATTCAAATTTTTACGGAAAAAATGTTCTTGAAACAAAACCTGAAGACGAGCGAGTTTTTGTGGGAACCTATCGCAAACTGGGTTACTTAAAAGGTGATAAATTAATGGTTTTGGGAGATCAGAAAATGTCCAATTCCTATATTTGGAAAAGCAATTCAAATTTATTGGTCCCCACTGCAGAAGATGAACCGTTTCTTCTCGAAACCATTTCAAACTATCAATCGGCAGATTATCTTTTTACCAATGGTGGCCTAAAACTAAGTACCTTGGGAGTTGAAAACTAACATCCACTTTATTGTAAATCCTATAGCTGGCTCCGGTAAAAATGAGCTCTCATTGGCATTACTAAATAATTATTTTCCCGAAAAGGAATATTCAGTAGTAGTGAAGGAAACAGCTTTTGTCCTACATGCTACAGCCCTTACCAAGGCCTCAATAAAGGAAGGGGCCCAGATTATTGTTGCTTGCGGGGGAGATGGCACAATCAATGAAGTGGCTTCCTGTTTGGTAAATACTTCAGTAATTTTGGGCATTTTGCCAATGGGTTCGGGCAATGGGTTGGCATCAAACCTAAAGATTCCGAAAAATATTGGGAAAGCGCTGCTGATCATTAAAGCCCAAAAAGTGATGGCAATGGATACCGGAACCATCAATGGCGAACCTTTTTTCAGTAATACAGGAATCGGGTTTGATGCACATGTAATTTCAGACTTTTCTGAAGGAACTAGTCGTAGGCTTTTCAGCTATGTTAAGTCCACATTGAAAACCTTAAAAACCTATCACTATAAAAATATTTTAGAACTTAAGTACCGTAATAAAACGGAACTGATTGCTCCTTTTTTGCTTTTTGTTTCAAACAGCAACGAAATGGGCTATAAGATGAGTTTAACCCCTCGAGCTTCTTTAAGTGATGGATTGTTGGATGTAGTTATGGTTCCCAAACTTTCCGCCCCAATACTTTTTTTGTTTACTATTTTGTTTCTTTTTAAAAAACATCACTGGCTAAAGCAGGTCAGGTTTTTGGAGTTGAAAAGTCTTTCCATTAAAAGTGTGGATAATGTAGTGCCAAAGGCCCAAAAGGATGGGGAATCACTAATTCTGAAGGATTCAAAAATTGAAATAGCCATTCAGCCTAAAAATCTGAAGGTTTGCACTTCGCAATAGCTTATTTTTATACTGCCAATATTTCAAAAACTTTATTTCGATGAAAACATTTATAAGCAGTATTTCGAAAAAGGAATTTCCCGAAAGCGAAAAAATGTATGCCAAAGCAATACGCAAATCCATCTTTGACCTTATAAAAAAAGAGCATCCTTCCTTTACTCACACTTGCCTTATCTCGGTTTCAGAATTAAACCAATATCGCCAAAAATACATTTCAGAATATCTTTTGAAGGAAGTGGGTGAAATGACCGATCTTGAAAATGATGTTTTACAAACCATTGAAAAGGAAGAAACCCTTACCACCCGCCTAGCAATCGATTTGGATTCCTCAAAATTTACCTATGGTCAAAAACTTGCGGACAGGATAGCCACTTTTGGCGGAAGCTGGAAATTTATTATCATTTTTGGTGCCTTCATTTTTGTGTGGATGTGTATCAACATTATTTTTTTGGCCAGTAAGCCGTTCGATCCGTACCCGTTTATCCTTCTCAATTTAATTCTTTCCTGTTTGGCTGCTTTGCAGGCACCCGTTATTATGATGAGTCAAAACCGGCAGGAGGAAAAGGATCGGGAGCGTGGCAAACAGGATTATATGATAAACCTAAAATCGGAACTCGAAATCCGAATGCTTCACGAAAAATTGGATCACTTGATCATCCATCAACAACAGGAACTTTTGAATATTCAGGAAGTGCAGGTAGAAATGATGGAAGATATTATGAAGCAGTTAAAAGGGGGGTAATTATTTTGAAAGCAAAAGGAGTTTTTCGGCAGCCTCAAAAGGCGTTGTCCTATTTTCATCCAACGCTTTCAGTTGTTTTTCTAGCTCTTTTTTAATTGTAGCCTTCGCATAAAAATCACTTTTTAAACGGCTTTCAATAGTCTGCATCAGCCAGAATTTGTTCTGCTCTTTCCTTTTATGCTGAAAATAGCCATTGGCCTTTACCGTTTCAAAATATTCGGAGAGTACTTGCCAAACCTCTTCAATTCCCTCATTTTTTTGTGCGCTACATAAAAGGGTTTTTGGGGACCAATCACTTTCCTTGGCAGGGTAGAGGTGAAGGGCCCGGTTAAATTCGGTTTTGGCGAGCTTGGCCGCTTTTAGGTTTTCGCCATCTGCTTTATTGATAACGATGGTGTCTGCCATTTCCATAATCCCGCGTTTAATTCCCTGTAGTTCATCACCCGCGCCAGCCAACTTCATCAATAAAAAGAAATCGGTCATGGAGTGGACTGCGGTCTCGCTTTGGCCTACACCCACCGTTTCAATTATAATAACATCAAAACCGGCAGCTTCACAAAGAATAATGGTTTCCCGGGTTTTTCGAGCTACACCGCCCAAAGTATCCCCACTGGCTGAAGGACGTATAAAGGCATTGGGTTCCTTTACAAGCTCTTCCATTCGAGTCTTGTCGCCAAGAATACTGCCTTTGCTTATACTGCTACTGGGGTCTACTGTGAGCACCGCAACTTTTTTTCCCTTTGAAATCAACAGCTTTCCAAAACCTTCAATAAAAGTACTTTTGCCAACGCCGGGAACGCCGGTAATTCCAATACGGATTGAATTATTGGCGTGCGGAAGGCACTTTTCAATAATTTCTTTTGCCTGCTTATCATGTTTCTGCGCGGTGCTTTCTATAATTGTAATGGCGCGGCTAAGGAGACTTTGATTTTGATTGTGGATTCCCGCAATCAGTTCCTCGGTAGGGGGAATGTTCTTTCGGCTAATTTTAAGTTGGTTCGCCCCTTTATGGTTTATTGTTTCAGGTGGGGAGATTCCTTCTTTTTCGTTTAGGGTGCCTTTATTTTTTTTCTGATTTGCCACGGAGTGAATTTATGACAATTTTATGAATATGTTTTTTAAAAAGCCACTTTTCGGTGGTATCTTGAATTTTCATAAATCTTAAATATCTCAAAAATGAAAACTTTATATGAAGCAACAACCACGGTAGTAGGGGGTAGAAAAGGCCACTTATCGACTGATGACGGAAAGCTTGATTTCGATTTATCAGTACCCAAAAGTATGGGCGGCGATGACGGAAAAGGAACCAATCCGGAACAGCTTTTTGGTGGCGCTTATGCTGCATGTTTTGGTGGTGCCGTTCAGGTTATTGCCAAAAAGAAAAAGATTGAACTTTCAGATGATTTCAGCATTACTGCTACTATTGGTTTTTGCGAGGATGAGGATGGTGCCTTTCTGGAAGCAACCTTGGATTGCTATCTTCCCGGCGTAGATGTGAAAACAGGTGAAAGCATTATAAAGAATGCCCATAAAATCTGTCCCTTTTCAAAAGCTACCCGTGATAATATTACCGTTAACCTAAATTTGTTGCTGGACGAATAAAAGCAACACTAGTACTAAATTAAAAAAGCCCTTTTCAAAAGGGCTTTTTTATTACATTGCTTTTAGGTTGATTATTTTTCCCCCCTCCATTTTTTTTCCATCTTGGGGAATATCTTTGGCCGGTTCCTTAAACGGACTTTTCTTGGGTTGTTGGGCGGCCTGTTTTATGTACCATTCCAACTGGTATTTTTGTTTTTCCAAAATTTCAAGAATGCTTTCGGGCAATTCTTTTCTTTCCAAAAGCTCATCGTACCTTTTAATATTGTTCCTGTCTCGATTGATGCAAGAATTGATAAGTGCTTCGGAATCAAAATGTTCCAGTGCTTCCTTTATTTCTTGCCAACTTCTATCCAAGTTTCCTTTTATTGAATCTTGTTTTAAGGGTTCAATATCGCGGGAATGTAATTCGTTTGAAATATCATGACTCATCCTATTGCGCTCCACGGCCATATAGTTCAAAAAACGTTTGAGGTCTGTAGTTTGGGCATCTAGGGCTGCATTGTAATAGAGTTTTTCTGCTTCAAAACAGGCAACCAATAAGCGGTTAAGTTTATCAAAATCGGCGTATTTCTTTTTCATATTTATACAATTTTACCAAAGTTACTATAAAAATCAATGATTTAAAATTCTATATTCCAAATATTTCTATAAATTTTTTTTGGAATTTGCAACATATTATTTTTTTTGTCGTCTTTTAATTGAACAGCAACCAAAAAAACATCGAGTTTGTCCGATTTACTATTAGTTGAGCAGTGCAAACAGTACAACCGTAAAGCCCAAATGGCTTTGTACAAGCGGTATTGTGACGGTATGTTTATCATAGCCCAACGTTATTTAAGGGATACCGAGGCCGCGGAAGATGCGATGCAGGATGCCTTTATAAAGGCATTTCAAAAACTAGGCCAATTTAAAGGAGACGTCACCTTTGGGGCTTGGTTAAAACGGATTGTCATCAACACTTGCCTCGATAGTATTAAGGCAAAGAAAATTGATGCGGAATCCTTAAATGAGGAAGTATTTGCAATTACTGATGCAGCGGACGATTGGTCAGTACCCGATGAAACTACCCTTTCAGAAGTTACTGCCGCCATTGAAGAACTGCCCTATAATTACAGGGCAGCAGTAAAATTATTTTTGTTGGAAGGATATGATCATCAAGAGATTTCCGAGATATTACAAATTTCTGAAAATGCCTCTAGAACGTATTTGCACCGTGGAAAGACGAAATTAAAAGAAAAACTAAAACACTTGCGCTATGGCACGGGATATTAAAAAGATGATGCAAAATTACAATCCGGAAGGTTCAAAACTTTCGCAGGAGCATGAAGCACGTTTTGAAGCAAGATTGAAGAAAACTTTTTCAGATGAAATTTTTCATGAAAAGAAAACTTCATTTAGTTGGCTCAAAGTGGCTGCAATTGCTATTGTACTTATAGGTGTCGGGTTTCTGGGTTATCAAAAACTTGCAGGCCCATCTTCTAGTGAATCCAACAATTTACCAAAAGCGATGGTAGTTAATGAGCCCCAAAAAAGTGCATCCACAGATGAAAAAAATATGACTCTTGCCGATATTTCACCGGATCTTAAAAAAGTAGAGGAATACTATATGACAGGCATAAACGTGCAATTGGCTTCCTTGAAAATAACCGATGAAAATAGGGATGTTGTGGATGGGTATATGCAAAGACTGGCTACGCTGGACAAGGAATATTCAGCTCTTAATGCTGAGTTGGCCAAGGTTGGGCCAACAGAATCCACCGTAACCGCTTTGATAGATAATTTGAAACTGCGTTTGGATTTGCTGTTCAAACTAAAAAACAAATTAAAAGAACTTAAAAATCAAGAAAATGATCAATTTGAAACAATTCAGTCATAAAGTAACATTACTGTTGTTACTATTGTCCACTATGGGTTTTGCCCAGAAAAAAAATGTGGAAAGCTTTAATGTGGCCAAAGATGTTGAAGTATCGGTAAATACAGCATATACCAATGTAATATTTGAAACCTGGAACAAGGACAAAGTTGAAGTTGAGGCTTTTATTAAGGGCGACAAGCTTTCAGAAAAGGAAAAACAGGAAATGATGAAAAACTGGGATTTGGAAATTACAGGAAACAGCAAGAAAGTTTCCATTAATTCCAATGCAGGGAATGGGGAAATGTTTTCTATGGGAGATATGCCGCAAATGGATTTTATAGGTCCATTAATGGAAAATATGGTTATGCCTATGATTTCCAATATTCAAGTTCCGCCATTGCCCGAAGATTTACTGGAGAATTTAGGAAATATCCAGTTTGATTACGAAGCTTATCAGAAGGACGAGGAAGGTTACATGAAAAAGTTCGAAGCCCAAATGGATAAAAACTTCGGAAAGGATTTTGAAAAAAAGATGGAAGATTGGGGCAATAAATTTTCCGAGCAGTGGAAAGAAAAGAAAGGAGACAGCTTAAGTAAATCCTACGAAAAGAAAATGGAAAAATGGGGAGAGGAATACGGGAAAAAAATGGAAGCTTGGGGGGAAGACTACGGTAAGAAAATGGAAGTTTGGGCCAGTGAAATTGCAAAGAATTATGAAAACTCTGACGAAAATTACACTAAAAAAGTAATTACAAGCCCCAATGGAAAAACAATAATAATTCAAGGTGATAAAAAGATGAATTTCAACGGAGGCAAAGCCAACAAAACAATCATTATCCGCTTGCCGAAGGACACCAAGATAGACATAAATGTAAAACACGGCGAACTTAAAATGGCGGACGCAAAAAATGTACAGGCTACCTTAAATTATTCATCGTTTATAGCTAACAGCATTGATGGGGGGAAAACCCTCATCAATGCCTCTTATGCCCCAGTGGCCGTGAACAATTGGAAACAGGGTACATTACAAGTAAAATTTGTAGATAATTGCCGTATTGAAAATGCTGAAAATATTAACCTTCAAGCCAATTCCAGTGATGTTATTATTGGAAATGTGGGCAAACAAGCTTTTCTTTCCGGTTCCTTTGGTGATTTGAACATAAAGAAAATATCGGACACTTTTGAAACCATTGATATTCGTTTGGAAAATACAGACGCTATTCTCCAATTGCCCAAAGCCGCGTTTTCATTTTATTTCAACGGAAAAAAAACTCCCTTGAAATATCCAAAATTCCTTCAATTAAAGGAAACAAAAAATTCAGATAGGTTAGTGGTTAAGGGTTTCAACCAAAACAACACTTCCAATAAAACTATTACTATCAATTCCACATATAGCAATGTTTCACTTCAATAATATTTATTGAATGAATTGAAATTCCTCTATACTTTATTTTATATAAACAAAAACCCCTTTCCAAAATTGGAAAAGGGATTGCGCATTGGTTAAAATTCTGGAATTAAAAAACCGCCCCCAAATACTTTGAAGGCGGTTCCAATTAAAATAAACTATGAAAAATTACTAACTATTAGTTTTTTATAATTTTAAAGGTTTCTGTAGCGTTGTTAGCCATCACTTTTGCAAAATAGATTCCGCTGGATAAATAGCTTAGGTCCAATTCGCTATTTAATGAATTAACTGTTTTGTTGATCAACTCTTGTCCATTCACATTAAAAATAGCAATTGAGGTGATATCATTTTTTGCTGAAAAATTTAAAATATCCTTTACCGGGTTTGGATATAACGTTACCTCTGTAAATTGATTGTCGCTTATTTCCAAAGCACCGCATGATAATTCCAATTGGAAATTCCCGGCCTTTGTGCTATCATATCCTTCCACCATAATGATGTAGGTGCTGGTTCCATCCGATTCAAAAGTGAGTTCTGGTTGGTTTTCACATGAACTATCGTTGAATACAATTTGTTCTGTTAAAGTACAATCTGAGAATACTCTTACCGTGGTAGGGAAATTTGTTTCAGGACCACAAGCATTCAGCGTAATACTCTCTGGGTTACCAGTTCCTGTATAGGAATAAAATACATCTGGAGAACCATTTCCACCAGAATCGGTTCCAAATATGGTAGAGTTAGTAACAAGATCACCACAAACTAATGCTAGGGCATCCACACAGTTGTCATTTGTGGGAACACTTGGAAGTTCTACCCTGTAAGTGAACAGATCTCCCCATGGGCCAATCGTAGGATCGTATCCCCATCCTGTTATGTATTTCCCATTGGGAGAGATGGCATTTGGCACCCAAATTGGGCTGGCATCCATAGTGTAGCCTAAGGTTTCGGTAACAAAGGAATTGAATTCCACCATACCAGTTGTTTCGGTCCAGATGAAAGGAATATTAGGTGTAAAGGGATCGATTTGGAAATATCCTGTTATAACTGTGCCATCGTCGCTCATATCGGTTACATATCCTGGACCACCTGGTGCTAAGGTACCCAATGAAAGATAACCAGTGCTCTCGCTCCATCTCCAAGGTTCGTTGTTGTTGGCATAATCTCCATCTCCGGCTATCCAATTGCCATCTGCCGAAACCGCACGGGCCTCACCTAATTGATTGTATTCGTCTGTTGGATCGCCAGTGGGATCTACGAGAAGATATTCGTTTGGTAAATAATCGCCATTGGAATCCTTTCTCCATACGGCCGATTTCCATGGACCGTTAAAATCCTGCCAGCCCACAATTACGCTACCATCTTCGTTAACTGCGTTTGCACGCGTACTTCTGTTGATGTCTGTATAAAGACTTCCCAAATCTATCAATCCAGTTGCATCTGTCCAAGCGGTGGCGTGAACAGCCAATCCCGGTTCTCCAGGAGTTGGTTCTACATAGGCGCTTCCAACAACGTTTGTGCCATCTCCCGAAATATTATAACCTGAGCTCAGGTTGCCATCTACGGGAACATCAAAACTGCCCAACACAGTCCATTCATCATTGGCAACATTATACATTGACTGTACGGAAAAGATGTTGGTTTCGGTAGCTTTTCTGAACATTACTCCTTGGGAACCGATGATATAGCCTGTGCCGTTTTCGGTAAAAAGTACTTCGTATAGCGCTTCATTGAAAGTAGTGGTTCCCATGTTATTGATTGGCCAGGTGTCTCCTCCGTCTTCCGAAGCAAAGATAAGCTCGGGAGTTCCAACTAATGTAACGTGGTCTTGATCCAGCCAAGCTAAATCTCTCCAAATAGCACCTTCAATTACTTCCTGCCCTGTCCAAGTTGCGCCTCCATCGGTAGTTTTATACACATCATTTTCTGCAGTGGCTATACCGTTCATTGAATCGTAGAATTCTATTCCCACTAAAAGTCCTCCCCCTGAAAATACCGTAGTCCAAATAAGGCCATTATCTGTAGATTTTAGAATGTCGCCCCCGTTGGTTACAAGAAAATAAGTGTCGCCACTTACATAAGTCAATTTATATGGAACTCCGGTTAAACCTGAACCTTCGGTCCACGTGGCCCCTCCATCATTGGTATTATAAACAGCAACACCAGTATTGGTCTGGGCGGTAACTACCCCATTCCATTCATCCTTGAATTCAATACCAGTATAGATATACACATCAGGAACTGGCGATTGCTGGGTCCAAGTATAACCACCATCTGTGGTTTTTGCAAAATATTCGTTCCAGCCACCAACATAGCCGGTGTATTGGGTAGGAAAGCTCATGGTTTCCAACCCTTGGTTTGTGCCTGTCCATAGTTGGTTCCAGGTATCGCCTCCGTCATAGGTTACTATCACAATCCCATCTCCATTGTAGGTTGTTGATTCTCCAGCAGCAAAAGCGGTTGAATTTTGGTTTTCGGGAAATTCAATTCCTCTGAAAATATAGTTAAAACCGGTATTCATCTTTTCCCATTCTGTGGAAGTTGTGGTAGTCATAAAGGTGGTTCCAGAGAGTAGATTTCCGTCATTTGAAAATTCAGCTGAACCACCTACTCCTTGTCCAGGGGCGGCACCTCCAATTGTTACAAAAGTATTTTCGTCAGCATTCCACAAGAAATAAGGTCCAGCCTGGGCTTCATAACCAGAAATGACTCCTTCATTAGATACCCCTTGGGTTTCAAAAAATGTGGGCTTTACCACAAATTGTGCACTTAAAGATTCGGTGCACATAACGTATGAAAGCACCATCAAAAGAATAATAATTTTTTTCATTGTAATAAGTTTTTAATTGATTGCATTGTTTTATGAGCTCGCTAAAGTAGATGGGCTTATACTATAATAAAAGAAGATACCTTTTAAAATTCACGAATTTTAAAAGGTATAAATGATAATAAAATACTGTAAATAAAGGTGTTTCGGGTTTTTAAAATTATAGTTCAAAAAAATAGAGGAAGTGGAGAGAAACTAATTTTTAAGCTTTTGCTGCAGTTTTTTTAATTTTTTTTCTTCGGAAAAAACAAAACGCAGCAACAATAAAAAAGCAATTGTTACTATAATTATCATGAATATTTGGATGGGGCCATACCGTTTGTTTATCTGTTCTATTTCTTTTGCCCTGCCCTCGGTTAAATTTATCAATGATTGGTTAATGGTCTTTCTTTCTGAATTTTTGGTTTCTACCTGTACCGCTAAAAATTTGTTGTGAAAAACTGCATAATTTTCATAATCGTGTTGGGCGAGGTAATTATTGGACAGTCCTTCATAAATACCGCGGTTTAGTATCAGATCGCCCACTCCTTCAGAAATATTCATAGCAGTATCCAAAAGGGAAATGGCCTCCGTATAATTTCCTTCCAAGGTTTTTACTTCGGCGAGCCCTTTTTGCCCAAATGCAATCAGGCTTTTTGCATCTATGATTTTTGCGTGGTCTATGGATTTTAAAAAACTAGCTTTTGCTTCTTCGGCTTTTCCGAGGGACAAAAGACAGTTACCCTTGTTGTAATAACAAATGCTTAGATTGGCATTCATAACTTGGTTTTCAAGGGTTCTGGAAAAGGCTTCAATGGCTTTGTTAAAATAATTCAAGGCAATGTCGCAGTTCATTTGTTCTCTGTAAATAAAACCTCGAAGGGTGGCATTATACCCCAGAAAAGTTTGTATAGAATCCTGTTTGGGGTATTTTTCAATCAGTGCAAGGGATTCGTCAAGATATTCCAGGGCTTTATCATAAATCTGAACTTCTTGATATTGGCCGGCAATCCTATTTAGAATGTTCATTTTTTGTCTGGCATCCTTTATCTTTGGGAAAAGCTCTTTTATTTGCTCTACATATTCCGATGATTTTTCATAGTCCCTTTTTGAGGAATATGCAGTTGAAATAGTAAGCAGCGCATTAACCTTATTCTTTACCGAAGCAGTAGGGTAATTATATGCTTCCTGTGCAAGGGTTATTGCCTTCTCGGGATTGTCGTAGATCTGCTTATTGGCGTTCGCCAATATACTGTCCACATTTTTTTGGGCATGGGCGCTGTGGGCAACTATGAAAAGGCTTACCCATAAAAAAAGAATTGTATGTTTATTCTGCCTCCTCATATTCTTTGGCAAAAGCTTTTGATGCTGTTTTTTTGGTTCTTAAAAGATCTATAAATACGGTGGGTGGTATTCCAGTAACAGACTTAAATACGGTGGCAAAGCTACTATGGGAAGAAAAACCGCTCTCTTCCGCTAGATAACTTATTTTGTACTGTAAATAAGTATTATTGTTTTTAAGCTTTTCTATAATATAATTTATACGAAGCTCATTGATATAGCTATTGAAGTTTTTGTCTTTATGGGTGTTTATTATTTCTGAAAGATATTTGGTGTTGGTGTCAAAATTTGAGGCCAGCATAGCAAGGGACATATCCTGTTTTGTGAATTGTTTTGAATTTTCGAATTGACTTAACTTTTGAACCAAGGCATTTTCCGTTTCTTTGGGAATATTGAGACTTTTTGAAGCCTCCTTACTAGGAAATATTTCATTTGGTTTTTGCTTGTTTTCAAAATAGTTTATAAAATTTTCATACTGTTTGGCCCTATATCGGTATCGATATCTTAAAACTGCCCAAGTCAATAGAATGAGAATAAGGGCGCCACTTAAAGCTAAAAGATTTCTTTGATATGCTTTTTTTACCTCGTTGCGTTTATTGGTGCGGTTGTCGTTTATATAATTGTAGATTGAATTGACAGCTTTGTCTTCCTCTGTTTCCACCTGTGTGGCCAATTGAGAGCTGGCTTTACTGTTGGAATAAAAAAAAGGGGCATTATCCAATGCCAAATAAGCTGTGGCAAACCCGTCCATTATTTCAGATCTATACGGTTTGTTGTTTAGCTGTTCCGAAATATCAAGGGCCACTTGGTATGTCTCAATAGCTTTTGTATAATTTTTTTTCAGAAAATACAATTGGCCCAATTGGTTTTGTACTACCATTTTTAAAAAATTGTTGGGATGCTCTCCATTTGTGTTTTGGAGTGTTGACTGCAGATAATTTTCTGAAGAATCGATATTTGTGGCTTTTAGGTAGATTTCGGCAAGGGCGGCAGAGGTTTCGTTTATTAGAATTTGATTGGAAGTCTTTTGAAAAATAGCATTTGCTTTTTTAAGATTATTCAGAACTTCAGATAACTTATCTTGATCCAAATATTTGTAGGCTTCTATAAGGGCACTGCCACCTTCGCGGTAAGGTAAAATCTCCTCTTTTTTTAGTTCATCTGCGATAACCTTTGTGTTCACATAATATTGTTCCGCCACCACTTTCATTTCCAAATGGTTCAATAAATGGATGGTCGAAATACTTGCTATAATCTGCATTTCCTTATCATCAGTAATTTCAGCAAGCTTTTTTGCTTCAATAATAGCCTTTACGGCTTTGTCAAACTCACCCATTGCATAATGGGCGCCCGAATTAAGTAGATATGCCTGTACACGAATATGGGCATTTTCAGAATTTTGGATTAAATGTTCGGAAATTTTAACGCATTCTTGAGGCTGGGTATATAAAATATTTTGGGCCTCTTGCAACATTTCATTATAGTCATTGTTACTTTGGGCGAAGCCATTGTTAAAAAAACACACAAAAATTGTTATAGCAAAAAAGAAGCGCATAATGCAAGACCAATGATTGTTCAAGGTACGCAAAAGTTAATTTTTTTTAGGATTTTCTTAAATCATTTCAAATAAAAAAACCTTGTCTTCAAAGAAAACAAGGTCATTTTAAAGATTTTTTTAATATTTTTTCGGGCTATCCGCGTTTCATTATCATTTCCATTGTTTTAATTTCATTGCCATTTTTACCAGTTTCAAACATTTCCATCTTGCGGGTATTGTCGTCTACGAAAGTATATACTTGACGCATCTGCTTTTCCTTGCCGGTCATAGGGTCTACCATACTTCCCGTCATGGATGTTGATTTGCTATCTTCATTGTATTTGCCTCGCATAACAGCTAGGCCGGTGCCCATATTGTCTATCCAGGTTGAAATATATTCATTTGTAGCGTTGTCATAGGCTAGGGTAGAGCGACCCTCAAATGGCATGCCCATCATTGTACCCTTCACATTGCTTACCTGATAACGCCCGCCCATAACCATTTTAATATCTTCGGTGGCGGTTGCTTTTTCCGGTGGCGCATCTGGACTCATCCAAAAAGTCATGCTATCGTTCCATTTTCCTTCCTCGGCGGCCATTCTTTTATGTGGCTCACCGGGGGTCATGTATGCCTCCCAAGCTTTTTGCATGGCTATGGAATCCATAGGCACTTCGGTAGTATCTGGTTCTTCTGTTACAATAGTGTCTGATTTAACGGTGGTATCAGTTTCCATTGGTTCATTTGTTTTCTCTTTACAGGAAGAAAAACATAAAGTAAGTGCAGCAAGTGCAAGAAAAATTTTTTTCATAATATTGGTTTTTAGTTTGTTATAGCAGTCTAAGTTATGAAAAAAATTAGAGCGAAAATAAATATTCCTCTAATTTTAAAGTTTGTATATAAAAGAGAAAACCCCTTTTTACTACAGTAGAAAGGGGTTTTCTCTTTTAAAATAATCGGTTTTATATCTATTCATCCACCAAAACCCAATCACCTTTGTCAAGTAATGGAATGGCTTGTTTGAATTTCATTTCCTTGTTTTCGCCGCTCATCACATTTTTGATCTTTACTTTATCGTTGCGGTTAATTTTTGGACGTTCGCGGACTATTGTTTCAGTTCGTGGTTGAGATTGTGTATTACCGGCGGCTCTTGACTGTGCGGCACGTTCATCCATATTGGGGATTTCGTCTTTTTGCTCGCTCAGTTTTTCCTTGGATCTTACTTCTCGTGCTTCTTGGATCTGCTGTTGGTTCTCCTGAGGAAGTTCCCCCTTGAACAGGAACGAAATCACATCTTTATTCACTTTTTGAATCATTGCTTTGAACAATTCAAAAGCTTCAAATTTATAAATCAACAATGGATCTTTCTGTTCGTGTACCGCTAGCTGAACAGATTGCTTCAACTCGTCCATTTTTCTGAGGTGGGTTTTCCAAGCATCATCAATAATGGCAAGAGTAATGTTCTTTTCAAAATCCTGTACCAACTGCTTTCCTTCGCTTTCATAAGCTTTTTCAAGGTCTGTGGCTACATTCAGGGTTTTTATACCATCCGTAAATGGAACAAGAATTCGTTTGTATTTGTCCTTTTGGGTTTCGTAAACATTTTTTATTACAGGGAAAGCCATTTCGGCATTTTTCTCCATTTTATTGCGGTAGTGTACAAGAGCTGCTTTATATATTTTTCCGGCAATTTCCTGTACGTCCATTTTTTCAAATTCCTTTTCGGAAATAGGGGAGCTCATGGAAAAATAACGGATCAACTCAAATTCAAAATTCTTGTAATCCTGCGCCATTTTATTGGTATCGGCAACAACTTCTGCTGTGTCAAAAATCATATTGGCAATATCCACTCGAAGACGGTCTCCGAACAAAGCGTGGTAACGACGTTTGTAAACTACCTCACGTTGGGCGTTCATTACATCATCATATTCAAGCAATCTTTTACGAATGCCGAAGTTATTTTCTTCCACTTTTTTCTGTGCCCGTTCAATAGATTTTGAAATCATGGAATGCTGAATTACTTCCCCTTCTTTCAAGCCCATACGGTCCATCATTTTCGCAATTCGCTCACTTCCGAAAAGGCGCATCAAATTGTCTTCCAATGAAACGTAGAACTGTGAACTTCCGGGATCTCCTTGACGACCACTACGACCTCGTAACTGTCTGTCAACACGACGTGAATCGTGACGCTCGGTACCTACAATAGCAAGTCCGCCCGCTTTCTTCACTTCTGGACTTAACTTGATATCAGTACCACGACCTGCCATGTTGGTGGCTATGGTTACGATTCCGCTTTTTCCGGCTTCGGCCACAATATCTGCTTCGCGTTTGTGAAGTTTCGCGTTCAAAACGTTATGTGGAATATTTCGGATGCTAAGCATTCGGCTTAATAATTCTGAAATTTCAACCGATGTAGTACCAATTAGTACAGGTCTTCCTGCTTGTGAAAGCGCCACCACTTCCTCGCTAACGGCATTATATTTTTCGCGTTTTGTTTTATAAATTTTATCTTCCCGGTCATGTCTGGCAATTGGACGGTTGGTTGGAATTTCAACCACATCTAATTTATAGATTTCCCAAAGTTCTCCAGCTTCCGTAACGGCTGTACCTGTCATCCCCGCAAGTTTGCGGTACATTCTGAAGTAATTCTGCAAGGTAACGGTTGCAAAGGTCTGTGTTACGGCTTCAATTTTTACGTTCTCTTTTGCTTCTATTGCTTGGTGAAGTCCGTCGCTGTATCTACGTCCGTCCATAATACGGCCGGTCTGTTCGTCAACGATCATTACTTTGTTTTCCATCACCACATATTGGTCGTCTTTTTCAAAGAGCGTATATGCCTTAAGCAATTGGTTCATGGTGTGGATGCGTTCACTCTTCACTCCGAATTCGCGGAAAAGATCTTCCTTTAAATCGGCTTCTTCTTCAACGGGTAGTTGTTTGGCTTCAATTTGAGCAATTGCAGTGCCTATTTCTGGCATTACGAAGAAATCTGGATCATCTTCCCCAGAAAGATAGTTTACGCCCTTATCGCTAAGTTCTATCTGATTGTTTTTTTCATCGATTACAAAATACAGTTCTTCATCAACCTTAGGCATTTCCCGGTTGTTATCAGACATATAATGATTTTCCGTTTTCTGAAGAATTTGTTTTATTCCTTCTTCAGAAAGGTATTTAATCAATGCTTTATTTTTTGGCAACCCGCGATAAACGCGAAGAAGTTGAAAACCGCCCTCTTTGGTATTGCCTTCTTTGATAAGTTTTTTGGCTTCGGCCAGAACACCTGTTAAGTATTTTTTCTGTACTTCAACAATGTCGCTTATTCTTGGTTTCAATTCGTTGAATTCGTGGCGATCTCCTTCCGGAACCGGACCTGAAATAATAAGGGGCGTACGTGCATCATCAATTAACACACTATCCACCTCATCAACAATAGCATAATGATGTGGGCGCTGAACAAGATCATCGGGGGAGTGGGCCATGTTATCGCGCAAGTAATCAAAACCAAATTCGTTGTTGGTTCCGTAGGTAATGTCTGCCAAATATGCTTTTCTTCGGGCAGATGAATTTGGCCTGTGATTGTCTATACAATCCACATGCATTCCGTGAAATTCGAATAAAGGAGCCATCCAAGCGCTATCTCGTTTCGCCAGGTAATCGTTTACTGTTACCAAATGCACGCCATTTCCAGCAAGTGCGTTGAGGTACATGGGTAGAGTTGCTACCAACGTTTTACCTTCCCCGGTATGCATCTCTGCCACTTTTCCTTCGTGCAGTGCAACACCACCAATTAGCTGAACATCGTAGTGCACCATGTCCCAAGTAATGGGCTTTCCGGCAGCATCCCAAGAGTTGCTCCATATAGCTTTATCGTCTTCAAGGATAACGTAATCTTTTTCTGAGGAGATTTCTCGGTCAAATGGATTGGCAGTGACGGTAAGGGTTTCGTTGTTTTTGAATCGCTTTGCGGTTTCTTTCATTACTGCAAAAGCTTCGGGAAGTATTTTTGTAAGCGTGCTTTTTTCTACTTCGTAACGCTCATCTTTTAATTTATCTATTTGATTATAGTATTCTTCTTTTATGTTGATGTCCTGTTCTTGTTCCGACTTTTTTTCGAGATCGTCAATTTGGTCTTGAATATTTTTCTGGGCGTCCTTTATTTCTTTTTTGAAGAAAGCTGTTTTTGCGCGAAGCTCGTCGTTGGTGAGTTTTTCAATTTCAGCTTCGTGTTTCTTTACTTCGTTAACCAAGGGCTGAATATCGCCGATGTCTTTTTTTGATTTATCTCCTACAAAAACTTTTAGTACGTTATCTAATAATCCCATGATGTGTTTTTATTTTAAAGTGCTGCACCGCCACACTGTTTTATCAAATGTTTTTTTCGCCAGGAATACACGAATACTTTTTACAATAATTTGTGTATTGGTGACAACTTTTTAAATAAAAAAAAGCCTCCTAAAAGAGACTTTTTATATGTTTTTTAAATGTTCCCAATATATTGGGATTAATATTCGTCTTCATTCCAAAGATAATCGTCGTCTGTGGGATAGTCTGCCCAAATCTCTTCAATAGAGTCATAGGAGTCTCCCTCATCTTCAATTGCCTGAAGGTTTTCCACTACTTCGAGTGGAGCACCGGTCCTGATCGCGTAATCTATTAATTCATCTTTGGTTGCGGGCCAGGGTGCATCGCTTAAATAGGATGCCAATTCTAATGTCCAGTACATAGCACTTTAGGTTTTAAATTTCTGCAAAAGTAATTTTTTAGATTAAAAAGTCAAGAAAAATCGTAATTATTTCTGCTGTATTTTAAAGAACGTTTTTTAAGCGCTGTTAATCAATGAGTTGCAAAATTAAATGTTATTAAGTTTTTTAATTAAAAAAGGAGTGTTTCACACTTTTTTGGAAATCCAAAAATTAATTAAAGAATAAACTTAACTCCATAGTTTTCAAATCCCTATAAAGCATTAACTCAATTTCTTCGGAACCCATTGTATCTCTTCCGCATGCAGGTCTTTGGACAATTTCCGTGCCAGCACAAATAGGTAGTCAGATAGTCGGTTCAAATATATAAGGGCCCGTTCATCAATTGCCTCATTTTCATTTAAAAGGGTAGTTCTTCGTTCTGCACGGCGGCAAACTGTTCGGGCAATGTGACAATATGACACGGCAGTATTTCCGCCCGGCAATATAAAATGTGTCATTTCGGGCAGGGCATCGTTCATCCTGTCCATTTCATTTTCCAATAAAGTGATATCC
>JBBQQN010000046.1:0-25036 GCA_038215845.1 Flavobacteriales bacterium
GGCAAAACGAAAACCATATAATTCTTTAATAGCGAAGATTTCCAGTACTTCAATAATATCGCCATTCGCTATAAAACCTGCTTCGCTTGTATTGTCCACCCAAAAATAATTGTTCTTCACAACCATCAGAAAATCTCCGGCAGACAATTCCGATTCCTGAAAAAGTATTCGCTGCCGAATACTTTGATTATATAGGTTGGCCCTTTTGTTGGAGCGGACAATAATTACCGTGTCCTCATTTCCCAAACTGGAATAGCAATCGTTGATAGCATCCATAATTTCCTGCCCATCAGAGGGCCTGATTACCTCTGGAAATGTTGCTCCGGAAAATTTAAATGCTTCAAACAGGCCATCTTCAATGCGTTCCCTAATTTTTGTGGCATTCACCAAAATACCACTATCCTTTTGTTGGCGAACTACTTCGTCCAATTCAATGGCAATTACTTGACGGTTGTATTGGTTTGCAATTAACATTGCGTCCAAAGCAGGGCTAATACTAAGATGAACGGGCGGCAATTGAGCGGTATCTCCAATAAGAAGCAGTTTACATCCGCTTCCGCTATAAACATACTGCATCAAATCGTCCAGCAAGGAACCATTTTCGAATAATTTGGAATCTTGGTTAATGTCAGGAATCATCGAAGCCTCATCTACTATAAATAAGGTATTACGATGTTTATTGTTTTGAAGGGTGAACGAAACAGCACCTCCTTTCCCACTTTTAGGGAAATATATTTTTTTATGAATGGTAAAAGCTTCTTTTTTGGAATAATTGCTTATCACCTTTGCAGCTCTCCCCGTTGGTGCCAAAAGCACCGAAGATTTTTTAATCTTTGAAAGGTTTTTCACCAAAGACCCTACAATGGTGGTCTTTCCGGTTCCAGCATAGCCTTTTAATAAAAAGGTTTCATTTTTCTGTTCACTAAGTACAAATTTGGACAACAATTGAAGGGCGAGATCCTGCTTTGCGGTGGTATTATGTGGAAAATCATTCTTTAAAAAACTATAAAATTCTGAGGCATTCATTATTTACTATTGTCAATGAGGGTTTAAAGATAGATATGATTTTTTCGGAATATACTTTTACGAACAAAAAAAAATTGTAGATTTGCCATAGACCTTTTAAAAAATCAACACTTAAATAGCAATAATAATGAAATTAGTAATTCAGATAGTTCTTTGGATTGTAATCATCTTTCTTGGATGGAAACTTTATGATTCGGTTAATGCCCCTGTAAAGTTCAATACGATTAAAGAGGCCAGATATGCCAAAGTAATCAAAAACTTGAAGGATATACAGGCAGCAGAACTTGCCCATAAAGAAATAACCGGAAAATTTACCGGTAGTTTTGATAGCTTACAACGCTTTTTGGATACCGCCAAGTTTGCTATTATAGAAAGAAGGGATACCAGTTATGCCGATGTTGCCAAAAACAAAGCTTATGGTATTTCTGAAGGATACTATATAGAAGAATCTATTTTGGACACTTTAGGATTTACTCCGGTAAAGGATTCACTTTACGCAGGTACGGACCGGTACAAAAATATGGATAAGGTGCCCGTAGAAGGCATAGATGCCAAATTTGAGCTGCGTTCCGGAAAAATTGTTAGAAACGATGCTACCTATTCGGTTTTTGAAGCTAGGATAGCAAAAGATGCCATTTTAGCAGATCTTAACAAAGACCTTTTGGAACAGGAAAAACAAGTACAGTCCGTAGACGGTGTTAACGGTCCATACATTACAGTAGGCTCCATGGACGAGGTAAATACTACCGGAAACTGGCCTAAAATTTACGATGCTGCCAAAGACAAATAACATACCAAATACCATACAATACAGACTGTCCGTTCAAGTTTCTTTGATCGGACTTTCTTTTTTGGTAGTAGATACTGAAAAAAATGAGCCGGTATTCTTTACCGAAAAACCGCTTGCACACAGCACAACCCCGGAAGAAATTTTGTTGGAAATTGAAACTGTTATAGCAGAAAACGAAATTTTCAAGTCTTCCTTTTCAGAAGTTTCCATCATCTATTCCACCCCCGTTTACAGTTTGGTGCCCACCCCTATTTTTGATGAATCAAAGGCAAGTGAATACCTGAAGTTCAATTCAAAAATTTTGGCCGATGACTATATGGCGCACGATGTTTTGGAAAAACAGAATATAGTTATTGTATATGTGCCCTTTGTGAACATAAACAATTATTTTTTTGAGAATTACGGGTCATTTTCCTATTATCATTCCGCAACGGTGTTGCTGAAAACCATTCTGGAAAAAGAAAAACATTCCCTCGCCCCAAAAGTTTATCTTCATTTTGAAAAAAATAGCTTCGATTGTGTGGTGCTAAAAAATGGAGAACTGCAGCTCTGCAATACCTACCAATACAAAACCCCAGAAGATTTTATTTATTACACCCTTTTCTGCCTTGAACAGTTAAAGTTAAACCCAGAAACGGTAGATATTTTTCTTTGCGGAGAAATTAACAAAAACGACAGCAATTACAATATAGCATATACTTACATTCGCAATATTGAATTTGCCCCTTCTCCATCAAATTTAGAAATTGGTAAAAATGGAATGGAGCACCATCATTTCATTATAAAAAATGCTTAATAAATGCGCATAATTTCCGGAACCTATAAAGGAAAAAGATTAATAGCCCCAAAAAAACTTCCCGTAAGACCCACCACAGATTTTGCAAAGGAAGCACTTTTCAATATTCTAAGAACCAGGCTTTATTTTGAAGAAATTTCCATGCTGGACCTTTTTGCAGGGACGGGCAACATCAGTTTTGAATTTGCTTCACGGGGCGTTCCCAATATAACTTCGGTTGATGCACACCTTGGCTGTATTCAATATATCAATAAAATTTCGGAAGAACTTTCATTTCCTATAAAAGCCATAAAATCTGACGTCAATAAATATCTGGGCATGGCTACAGGAGAATTTGATGTAATATTTGCAGATCCCCCTTACGATTTCGATTTAAAGCAACTGGAAAGTATAGTAGATCTTGTTTTTGAAAAAAATCTTTTAGCCGAAGATGGAATGTTGATTATTGAACATTCAAAACATACCGATGTCTCTTCACTTAAAAATTTCTCTGAGGCAAGAAGATATGGAGGGTCGGTCTTCAGCTTTTTTGCTTAGGCCACATTATGATGCAGTTACCCATAAAAATTATTGAGCTCGACTTTGTAATAGTGGAGTTTTATGAAAGTTATATGATTTCCACATTTATTGAGGGAATTGTATTGCCTGATGCCGGAGTCTACAAGATTCAGGAGTTAGCTGCTCAATTTTATGGAGAAAATTCTTTTGGCTACATCTCCAACCGAATTAACGATTACGCCAGAAACCTCTCCCCAGATTCCTATAACCGTCAGGCACCCAATTTATTTGCAATTGCTGTTGTATACAAGACCGAAACGACTCTGCAGATAGCTAATTTTGAAAAATTCTTTATAAAAGTTCCATTTAAAACATTCAAATCGCTCAACGAGGCCAAGGCCTGGATGGATGAGCAAGGAGAAATTATAAAAATAAAAAAAGCAGGCCTGTAAGCCGGGTTCTGTTACCGATATAAAATCGGTACCTTATCATTTATCTAGGCATACGGTTACCCGCACGCTCAATCTGCCTACCCTCCTGCATTGGGCGGGAACCCTCAAGCACAGGTTTACATGGCATTTCACCGCATAGAGTTTACCTGGTTTCACTACAGCATTACCTGTACATACTTTCTGCTGCACTTGTCCTAATCCCGAAACGAGTTCGGAACCGACGGCCGTTAGCCGCTATGCTTCCCTATGGTGTCCGGACTTTCCTCCCCTGAATTGACTTCAGTAGCGATAAGGCGGCCTGCTTGGCAAAAGTACTCCAATGTTAATAAATATAGGAAAATACAAAGGTCTATTTTTTAAAAACCCGTTGTACATCTTTATATTTGTTTCCGCACTATGGAACACTTCATTGTATCAGCCCGTAAGTACCGCCCTGCCGTTTTTAAAGACGTTGTAGGCCAGCTGGCCATTACCAATACCTTGGAAAACGCCATAGAAAACGATCACTTGGCGCAAGCGTTGCTATTTACCGGTCCACGGGGAGTGGGGAAAACCACTTGTGCACGTATTCTTGCCAAAAAAATAAACCAAGACGGTACCGAAAAGGAAGGGGAAGATTTTGCCTTCAATATTTTTGAACTGGATGCGGCTTCCAACAATTCGGTAGACGATATCCGTAACCTGATCGATCAAGTTCGAATTCCGCCCCAAGTTGGAAAATATAAAGTGTATATTATTGACGAGGTGCACATGTTATCCTCGGCTGCTTTCAATGCTTTCTTGAAAACTTTGGAAGAACCACCCAAACATGCTATTTTCATTTTAGCAACTACTGAAAAGCACAAAATAATACCAACCATACTTTCGCGTTGCCAAATTTTTGATTTCAGACGTATTGGTGTTCGTGATATTAAAGATCATTTAGCAGAAGTTGCAAAGGCAGAAAACATTGAAGCCGAAGACGACGCCCTTCATATAATTGCCCAAAAGGCCGATGGTGCCTTGCGTGACGCGCTTTCCATTTTTGATAGAGTTGTAAGTTTCGCCGGGAAAAATCTTACCCGCGAAGCCGTTACCGAAAACTTGAATGTGCTTGATTATACTTGGTATTTTCAAATAACGGATTTGCTTTTGGAAAACAACATTCCGCAGGTTTTAGTTACTTATAACGATATTCTTTCAAAAGGCTTTGACGGTCACCATTTTATTATGGGCCTTGCCTCCCACTTCCGCGATTTATTGGTTTGTAAAAACCAAGTAACTATTGAGCTTTTGGAAGTTGGTGAACAAGTGAAAACAATGTATTTTGAGCAATCGCAAAAAACGAGCCCGCAGTTTTTAATTGACGGCATTGAACTGGCAAACACCTGCGACCTCAAATATAAAAATAGCCAAAACCAACGGCTTCTAATAGAGCTTTGCCTCATGCAGCTTGCTTCCCTGACTTTTCAGGGTGAAAAAAAAAACTCTAACAACGAGCATTTCGTAATACCTCCCTCCTATTTCAAATCTGAAGAATATACTTCGCAGAAAATAACCTCCGCGGGAAGCATTTCACCAAAAATCAAAAAAAAGATAGAAGTTGCTGAAGCTGAAAGCAAAGTAAATGAACCTTCAGAAGAGATTCTTACTGAAAGTAACTCTTTAGAAATAAATTCTTCTAACGAAAAATTAAATTCAAAAACTGAGGGCGAAGAACCTGAAAAAGTAATCGAACGGCCCCAAATATTAGCCGAAAGAAATGCAAAAAAGGTTTCGGCACTCTCTCTTAAAAGCATCCAAAAAAAACAGGAAATAAAACAGGAACTGGTAGCAAACCAACCCGATGCAAAAAATCTTCCCGTAACAGCATTTTCAGATGAAGAAATGCAACTGGTATGGACTGAATATACCGGCGACTTGGAAAGCGATGGAAAATTCAATCTTCTTTCCCATCTCACCATGGGCATACCTCGGCTGGAAGGGACAATCATCCATTTGGAATTTCCCAACCAAACCATCAAAACCGAAGTAGAGCGCGCCAAATACGAATTGCTCGGTTTTCTGCGCGAAAAACTTCAGAATTACGATATTGATCTGGACATAACGGTTAACGAAACTTTTGAAAAAAAGTACGCATATACAACCCGTGAAAAATTCGAAAAACTGAAGGAAAAAAATCCGTTAATTGAAAAATTACGGCAGGAATTTGATTTGGATATATAAGCCCCTAATCCCCAAACGGGGGAATAAAAATTCAATAATCAATAAAAATATAAAATCGGCAATCTAAAATCGTAAATTAATATGCTAGGTTTAAAACTTCCCACAGACCCACGATGGGTCAATATAGTTGAAAAAAACATAGAAGATATTCTTACAGACCACGCATGGTGTGAGCAGAAAGCTGCCTCTACCGCTGTTTCGTTGATTGTAAGTTTCCCGGAATATACAGATTTGGTGCAGGAAATGACCGCTTTGGTAAAAGAGGAAATCAGCCATTTTAAAATGGTACACGATAAAATAATTGAACACGGCTGGGTTTTGGGCCGCGACCGAAAGGACGAATATGTAATGCAGATAATCGCTTTTTTCCCAAAAGGAGGAAGCCGTACCACTCAACTTGTGCACCGTTTGCTCTACGCAGCGTTGATTGAAGCTCGAAGTTGCGAACGTTTCCGACTTTTAAGTGAACAACTGGAAGACAAAACACTGGCCGAATTCTACCGAAAACTGATGGTCAGTGAAGCAAACCACTACACCATGTTTCTTGCCTTTGCGCGCCAGTATGGGGAAAGAAAAGAAGTAGACCAAAAGTGGAACGACCTACTTGCCTTTGAAGCCGAAGTAATGAAAGATCTCAGTAAACATCAATCCATTCACGGGTAAATCTAATATTACAACTCACAGAAAAATTGAACAGACCATCAATAAATAGTTATGGGTTTTTAATTTTTTAGCTATTTAAAACCGGTTATCCTGGCTTTGTTGCCCCTGTT
Organism: Flavobacteriales bacterium; assembly: GCA_038215845.1. Classification (GTDB taxonomy): domain Bacteria; phylum Bacteroidota; class Bacteroidia; order Flavobacteriales; family Flavobacteriaceae; genus Aequorivita. The sequence continues at coordinate 6,541 of JBBQQN010000046.1, forward strand.
ATAATAAACTCATAATTAACTACATAGTACTTAATTTAGAATAAAAATGATTATCTTTAAAAGCCGAAAATCTTCCTGAAACAATAATTTTAATTAACCAATCCTATGGTTAAGGTTTAAATTAGCTAGTCTTTTATTCATTCTCAAATTAGCAATTATGGAAGAATGGTTCAATTGGAAAGCATTTATCTACAGTATAAATAACAACGGGGTTGTACCTGTGATTGGCAACGATCTGTCTATGGTTCGCCTAAAGAAAACAGACCCTATAGCCACTGCCCTTGCGACTGCTTTAAAAGATTCAGTAATAAGTGATAACGATTTCGTGAAAATCAACCTCTATCATTATTTAGCGTTTAGCTTATGGGAACTTTTGGGAACTGGAAATCACCCAGATTCACTCTATAGACTCAATAAAGTGGTGCTTGATCTTCAAAAGCAAAATGTACAGGAAAACGACATCAACAATGCAATAAAAAATGAAGTTTCCAAACTAACCGATGAGCAAATTTACCTTGACCCATTTCGTAAGCTCGCCAAAATACCTGGTTTCGATACCATTCTAACAGTCAATCTTGATAATTTTCTTGAAAGGGCTTTTGAAGTAGAAAATCTCCAAGTAAATGGCTCAATCAATTATTCCATTCCCATCCCCGCTTTAGATCAGGATAAAAAAATAGATAAAGCCAAGGCGAGAATCTTTAATCTAATGGGAAATATCAAGGGATACAATTATGCCCTGACCGAAGAACAATCGCTGGAATATCTATATATGCTTCAAAATGGGATGGACACCATGGCTAAAGATCTTTTTGAGGCCATCAAGGACAAGGCCATCTTGTTAATAGGTTGCAGTTTTCCTGATTGGTTTATGCGTTTCTTTATAAGGATCATCGCTAAAGAACGCTTTAAGAATGGGATTAAAACAAAGTACGTTGCCTGCGACCGTACCTTAATGGATATAGAGCTGTCTCATTTTTTAAAGAACAATTCCACAAAGATTATCCGTATTGGCTCTTCCGCAATACTTGAAAAGGGAGAAGATAAGGTTTACCAGAATTCGATCGAATTTATTGATGAAATGTATGAAGAATGGATAAAAAATAGTGCAATGACTCGGAATCAAACCCGATTTAAAGAGAAAGTATTTCTTAGCTATAGCTGGGATGACAAAACAATCGTTGAAAAAATAAAAAGCGAATTTGAACATAACGGTGTGAGCGTTTTCTTTGATGATGATGAATTAAAAACCGGCGACCGCTACAATCAAGTAATCAAGAAATACATAAAGAATTGCGACTACTTTGTACCTATAATATCAAATAACGCGATTGGGGACAAGAACCGTTTTGTTTATGACAAGGAATGGAAAAGTGCCATTGTGCTAGACGGCTATAAAGACGAATCTTACCTAAGACCCTATATTATTGACGATACCGCACCTACAGATGACCGCATTCCGGAGGAAATTAGAAATATAAATATAAAAAAAATAATCCTGGATGATCTAGCCCCAATGGTCCGAGAATTTATTGCTGACAATAATTTAACCCTTATAGACACTTAGGATGTCGAAAATACCAAATATAGAAAAGGAGACCACTTCTATTAACCAACGTCCATTTTTAGGGCTTCGCTCTTATGATGAAAATAACAAATCACAGTTTGGTGGAAGAGACAAAGAGATAAATGACCTTTACGATCGGATCGAGAATCGCGGGCTAACAATTGTTTTCGGGAAATCTGGTATTGGCAAAACCTCTTTAATCAAAGCTGGTCTAATGCCTCAATTGCGACAAAATTTTTATATATCTATTTATGCTCGTATTGATTATTCCTCCTCCAAAAGCCCACTTCAGCAGTTACAAAAAATTATTTATGAAGAATTAAAATCCAAAGACCCTAAAGTAATTAAAATTGAAACCCAAACCCTTTGGGAATATTTTCATGATATTAGACTAATAGATGATCTTTGGACCCCGATTTTAATATTAGATCAATTCGAAGAAATATTCACGCTGGGTGGAGAAAATATTAGAAATATTCAGGAACTCATCATAGAATTGTCTGATTTAGCCGAAAACCGTATCCCCTTACAGGTTCAAAAAAAATACCAAAATAATAACGAAACAGTACCCACCCACTATGCAGAACGCAACTTTAGAGTGGTGCTAAGTTTGCGCGAGGATTATCTTCCTAGATTAGAAGAATTAAAACGTTACATCCCTTCTATTATGGACAGTAGGTTCAGGGTATTACAAATGTCTGTGAACCAAGCTATGGATGCGGCCGTAAAACCGGGCAAAGGTTTGATTGATGAAGCGGTAGCAAAGGAGATTATTGTAAAATTGCCGGGAGTTTCTCAAAGTGATTTTGAACTTCTGGATCAAGAGAATTCCTATAAGCAAAATCTAAAAATAGAACCATTTTTACTAAGCCTCATCTGCGATAGAATTAACGAAATACGCATTGAGAAAAAACTGGAAACAATTACCTACGAGTTGGTTTCAGAATTCAATGTTGAAGGGATTATTTATTCTTTCTACAATGAAACCATTGCCAAATTTAACGAAAAAGTTGAATGTGCCATTGAAGATAATTTATTAACTGAAAATGGATTTCGCAAACTCCAGGCCCTCGATGAATTGCAAACTAAATATAATATTACCGACAAGCAAGTTGATGATTTGGTAGATGCTAGAATAGTGAGAAAGGAGATTCGCGATGGAGTTGAATACGTAGAATTGATCCACGATGTACTTACTTCCGTTATTAAAGAAAAACGCAATGAAAGATCGGAAAAAGAAAAGGAGGAGAAAAGACGGCAAATTATTGTAGAGAGTAGAAAAAAAGAAAAAAAAAGAATTATTCAATTCTCCTCCGTGATAATTATAATAGTTATTACCGTTTTGGGCTGGGCATTATATAGTCAACATTTAAATGCAGAGATGATAAATAGGAATGAGAAAATGGCACTTGCCAGAAACTTAATTACACAGGCACAAAGTGTTGGTTCATATGAAGGTAATTGGAATAAAGCAGCCCTGCTGTCCCGAACAGCTTTTTTGATTTTTGATAAGGCCATGGAACAAGAGGCTGGGGAAGATATGTATATCGAAAATTTCTATAATTCAATGTATACCACATTAATAAGACTTAATGAACGATTAGAAATTTCTCTAAGAAAGGAATTTAAGGCTATGGTCTATATTGAAGAAAACAATAGTTATATTATTGGGCTTAGAAATGCGTTGGTAGAGCAAATTTATGTAAATTCTTTAATGCTTCCTGTTAAAACTGACACCCTGTACAGAATTGCTGATGCTACCACGAGGGTAACTTCAATGGCAAGATACAAAACGGCAGAAAGGGATCTTTTAGCAATGGTTGGCATGTTCGATTCAATTATAATCCACGATATAAAGTTGAACCATAATTTTAAAAAAATAAGAATACCTAACAGCATTAAACAAGGAAAATATGTTGCGTTCAAAAATGATGGCACATTATTGCTCCTTCAGGAAGCAGGCATTAGCATGTGGAACATAGATACAGGAAAACCATTGGTTTGGCAAAAAAGAGTTCAAAAAAAATGGATAGATTCCATTAAAAATACTCAAATATCTAAATCAAAAATAGATTGGGGAAAATCAAGTCTACAAATTCCAGATAAAGAACTGAATTGTGTTTCCGTCTTTAAAGATTCCCTAATTGCGATTGGAATAAAGGGAGGAATTATTGTATTAAAAGATGACGAATTTAAGGAATTGATAATTCCAAAACTAGGAAAATTAACAGCACTAAAGTTTAATTCTACCGGAGATTCACTAATTATGGGTAATGAAAAAGGAGAAGTTTTCTCTATGAATATGGTCGATTATATTGTTAAAAGCCATCAATCACACATTTCAAAAATTACAGATATTATTTTCAGTCCAATCGACCACCTAATAGCAACTGGAAGTACCGATGGCACAGTGGTTTTATGGAATAAAGAATGGACTGCATTACCTCTTACCACAAGGGCCCTTAATAGAACGCTGGGAGCAGTAAACAATATTTCGTATACAGCAGACGGCCAATATATTATAGCTTCTTATGCTGACGGAACTATATTAAAATGGCCTTCTAGTATGAAAGTCATTACCGATCGTATTTGCGAAGTAGCAATTGATAGTTTAACTGAAAACGATTGGAAATATTACGTCAACAGAAATGATTTAAAATTGCAGGATTATGCTTGTGAAAAAAAAAAATAATCTAGTTTAAAATTATATATAATCATGAAACATAAACTCCAAATTCTTATAAAAAATTATTTTTTTGCTGCAATTGTTTTGGTGAGTATGCAACTAAGTGCACAAAGCGATTGTGAAAAAAAATTAAATAATTGGAATATAAATCGGCTTCCTGTGGGACAACTAGAAGCTTATGAAAAATGTGTAATAACATTAGAAGGCTCTACAAAAAAAATAGAGGGCGATATAATAAAATTACAAAACGAAATAAATGTCAAAAAAAACCAGATTAGAACATTAATCAAATCGTATGATGAATTAATAAAATATTATGATGAAAACGACAAACAAAGAGAAGTGGATGAATATAATAAAAAGAAGGCCGCTTTATACATAATTTTAAAAATATAGTTAATCAAGATGCCGTTTTTTTCCAATATTATCCTTCATAATTATTGTCAAGATTACATAGTCAAATTTAGAAACTTGAACTACTAAAATATATAGCCATGAAAGTAAATATAAATAACCTACGAATGGTTCCATTACTTTTCCTTTTTCTATTGCAAATCAATGGAAGGGCTCAAAATTGCAATCAATTGTATTTACAAGCACGCGATAACTATTATTACGGAAATTTTGAAGTTACAATGAATTTGCTAAACAATTCCTGTATACCAGAAATTCTAAATAATCGGACGTTTTATATAAATAATAATCAGGAAATGGTTTTTAAGGCGCATAAATTATTGATTAATTGCTACTATAATCTCGATTATGATTATAGTGCAGTGATTAATGGACTAATCACTTTTTTTTATGGGGTTTACAATCAAAATTATGTGTTGAATAGGTTGCAAAACACTATAATATAGAAATTTGAAGTTAAAGGTAATTATGATTTCTTTGACAAAGCATTATAAATATTTCCATATTTACTTTCTGGTATAGTAAAAGAAGAAGAAATAGCTACTTATGCAGTTTGTATCATTTCCTGCAATCTTCCAAAGGATTCTGTTTATCATTTTCCACTTCGAATGTAGGGAACACTAATGTTCTACTGATAAATTTGAATACAATTTTCACGGGGTAATAAAATCCCTTTTTCTTCGCATAAAAATATTTTGGGGCACTAATTTTCTTGAATTCCTTTTACATATCTTTAGTGTACTTTAAAAAAATGCGCTATGGAAATTGCATTTGTAATTGGCTTACTAGTTGTGGTAATCGTGCTTTTTGCCACCGAAAAGTTTTCGGTAGATATCGTAACCATTGGTATGCTCGTTATCTTGGCACTTTTCGGAATCATAACTCCTAAACAAGCTTTTGAAGGTTTCAGCAGCGATTTCATAATTATTTTGGCTTCCATCTTTATCATTTCCGGCGCACTTTCTGAAACTGGACTGCTGGACAAAGTAGGTTCAAAAATGATAACAGTTGTAAAGAGCAAAAGGCTTTTTGTTGGGTATACTATGTGTGTAACTGGTGTGCTTTCGGCTTTTATGAACAACACTACGGTAACCGCACTCGTCACGGGCCCCGTAATAGGAATGTGCAGAAAACTGGATGTAAGCCCTTCCAAAGTATTGATTCCCGTAGCCTTTGCTTCTATTCTTGGCGGCACTTGTACCCTTATTGGTACTTCCACTAACATTGCGGTGAGTGGATATATAGCGCAAGCTGGAATGGAGCCGCTCAGTTTTTTTGAAATCCTGTGGATTGGAGTTATTTTTCTTGCCACAGGTATACTATTCATTTTTATATTTTATAAAAGACTGCTCCCGGACCATAAAGAAGCCAGCTACAATGAACGGTACGAAATTGCCCAATACTTATCTGAAGTGGTGGTTTCAGAAAAATCAGCTTTGGTAGGACAGGTAGCTTTCTATTCAGATCTTGCCAAACAGGAAATTCGCATTCTGAAAATAATAAGAAACAAAGAAGAATTTATCCCCCATCCTTCCACGCGCATTCAGGCAAAGGACATATTACTGGTGGAATGTAGCGTAGAGGATCTCATAAAAATAAAGGAATCGCCCGGGCTGGACGTTTTGGCAGATACCATAAGCCATAAGGAAATAGAAAACGAAAAAATAATCATGGCAGAACTCATAATAACGCCAGGTTCACGATTGATAAACCAGACGCTAAAAGAATCCCGCTTCCGCCAAAATTATGATTTGGTGGTCCTTGCAGTACAACGCTTTGAAGGAACTGTTTCGCAAAAAATTGGCGGCCTCAAATTGCGTATTGGGGACACTTTGCTCGTACAGGGAACACGGGAAGATGTTGACAACAACCGAAACTCCAATGAATTTTCCATTGTGGGCGATTTTCGGGTTAATATGTTTAAGGAAAAGAAAGGCATTTTTGCCGCGGTCATTTTTCTGATAGCAATTCTCGCCGGAACCCTGGAGTGGGCTCCCCTTTCCATAGCTTTTATGGCTGCGGCTTTGCTTACCGTACTTTCCGGAGCTATAAATGTGGACCGGGTTTATCAGGTAATCAACTGGAAACTCCTCATTCTCATTGGGGGAATGACAGCCTTTGGAACCGCTATGGAAAACTCTGGCGCTTCAAAATTTTTGGCAGAAAATATACATAATCTTTTAGGGCATCTTGGGCCTATTTATGTGCTTGGCGGTTTTGTTATTTTGGTAATCATACTTACCCAACCTATGAGCAACGCAGCTGCGGCTTTGGTTTTACTCCCTGTGGCTATTGACACGGCACAAATGCTCCATGCAGATCCGCGTACATTTGCCATTGCCATTATGCTGGGCGCATCCGTTTCGCTTATTGCCCCTTTTGAACCTTCCTGCATTTTGGTTTATGGCCCCGGAAAATATAAATTCATTGATTTCTTAAAAGTGGGACTACCCATAACTTTAATTTTATTTATTTTACTGATGATATTGGTGCCGATCTTTTGGCCCTTGGTATAGGTTTTTGTTCACCACCAAATACCAAATTTGGGTCACCTACTTATTCACATAGTACCTGCTGACTAATCACTTTTTCTATTTTATTACATTCCATTTCTGCTTATCTTTATAGAGCAAGTTTAGAAATAATATTTCACCTTTATGCCAAATGTACATTCTACCAAAAGCAATACTTTAAAAATTGTGTTGGCCTTTGTTATTCTTTTCGCCTTATATCATCTAGCGGAATATATGATCGTTTTTAAAAATAATGTCTTAGGATTTTTTATTTTTCAGTTGTTGTTTTTCCTTTCCGCTTGGCTTTTGGGTAATTGGTATAATAAGAGTGGTTTAAAAAGCTGGGGGCTCCCGTTTTCAAAGAGAATCTTTAAGAACATTTTTATAGGAATTTTGTTGGGCGTTTTGTTATATGCCGTACCCTATGTTGTCTCGCTGGCTTTAGGTATTGAAACCATTGTAAATTTCCCTGATATTACCACTCTTCTGAAACTTGGTTTGCCTTTTGCTTTAGGCGTTTTGTTTTCCTCTTTTTCTGAAGACATCTTGACACGTGGACTGGTATTCACATATTTCAATAAAAAAATTTCTACCCTTGCCTTAATTCTTCTTTCCGCCAGCATCTATTTATTAAATCATATTTATCGTCTTGCAGATGGCATGGACACTTTATTATATCTTTTTTTATTGGGCGTAATTTTTATAATTCCCTTAGTCAATACTAAAAACCTATGGCTAACTGGCAGTATGCACTGGGCGGGAAACACTTTCTTTTTTATTACACATAATGTTATTCAAACCGAAACGGGAAATGATTTTATTTCAGCAAATTATCTTTTCTCCATTTGGTTGGTGCTGTTTATTCCCGCAATTTGGTTCTTAAGCAAATACAAGTACCTTAGCAACGAAAACTTTTATGACCATCATAAAACTGAAAACTTCGAAACTAAATTTAATGATTAAAAGCTTTCTTATACTGCCCGCTTTACTTTTTACCATTACTACTTTCTACAGTCAAGAAAAACCGAAAGATACCCTATACCCCAAGGAACTTCAATTTAAATACACTTCTCTTATATTACCATCCGTACTTTTAGGTTATGGCATTATAGGTATTGAAAGCGACCAGCTAAAAATTTTTAATGCCCAGATAAAGGAAGAAGTAAATGAGCATATTGATGACCAGTTTACAATTGATGATATTTCACAATACGCGCCTATTGCAGCTGTTTACTCCCTAAACCTTGCAGGGATAGAAGGAAAAAATAATTTTAAGGATCGCACTGTTATAATTGCTACTGCCACACTTATTATGACCGCCACCGTGCGAGCGCTAAAGCCAATTACCAAAGTAGAACGTCCAGATGGAAGTTCGCCGACCTCTTTTCCTTCGGGGCATACCGCTACCGCCTTTATGGGGGCTGAGTTTCTGTGGCAGGAATACAAGAATGTTTCCCCTTGGTACGGCATTGCGGGTTATGCGGTGGCTGCTGGCACCGGTGCCTTTAGAATTTATAACGATAGACATTGGCTTACCGATGTTGCAGCAGGGGCCGGAATTGGCATCCTGAGCACCAAAATTGCCTATTGGTTGCATCCAACAATAGATCGCCTGCTTTTTGGTGCAGAAAAAACCACAAATACCAATACCTCCTTTGCTCCTTTTTATAATGGCTCCCAAACGGGTTTGGTCATGGTTTTTCAGTTTTAAACCCATTTAGCGTTCCCCGTTTAAGTCTCATATAGGATTTGTTTATATTTGATTCAAGTTAACCAAAACCACATAGTTATAAGCGCGGATTATATCTTACTCATATGTGGTATATTCACATATTGTGGCCAATTAAAAAAATACACTTGAAGAAACCTATACTCTTTTTAGCCCTTTCGCTATTTATAGTTCATATCTCATTCTCACAAGTCTTAGGTTTGAACTTAGGCATTGGAGAGGCATATTATCACGATAACGTAACCAAAATTAAAATGAGTCAGGAACTCCAAGGTGAGTTATTGATGTCAGATATATCTTATGGCGGTAAAATGCGCTTCTTTGTAAAGGAAAAAACAGATTCCTTGTATTATTTAGAAATTGAATTCCTGACAATTTATTTGAAAATAAGTTCTATTGATAGCGAAATTTCTGCAAACTCTCAAAAAGTTGATTCAACAAATATTCTTAGTCTCCTCCTAAATGAATTGACTAAAACACCATTTGAGATTTCAATTACGAAATATGGAGTTGTACAAGATGTCAAAATGGAAAAAGTCTTTGATAATTTATTTAGTTTCGACCCCGACATTCCTAAGATTGAAAAGGCAAGAATGGCCTATATGTTAAAGCAATCTTTCGGAGAAAAAGCAATGAAAGGCTCAATCGAAATGCTCACAGCAATATATCCAAAAAAACCTGTCAAAGAAGGAGATGAATGGAAAAACAAAATAAGATTAGAAACTGTTTCTGGCGTAACTATGGAGAATAAATTTGTATTGAACGAACTAAATAAAGATTTCGCCATCATTAATAGCCAATCGAAAGCAATCTCTGATGAGAATAACTCCTTTATTAAAATAAATGGTGAATTTGTGAGATTTAACTCGTCCGGAAGTATGATTCGACTTTTAAAATTGACACGAATACAGGCTGGATAATAGAATCGGAGATTAATCAAAATATTTCAGGAATTAACGAAAAAAAATGGCAAGAAGATTCCTCTATTATTTTAAAAATACCATTTGAGTATGCTGGATCAATAAAACTGAAGACTGAATAACTTACTACAACACGAGTATAAACCGTTAACTCCACGCTAAAAATCAACATAAATTCAACCAGTAAAAGTGAAAAAAGAATTTACAGCTATAGAAACTGATCGTCTTTTACTTAGGGAAATAACTGAATCTGACCTTGAAAATATTTACAGCGGACTGTCCAATCCCAAAGTAATTGAATACTATGGAATAAGTTTTGAAAGTTTGGAAGCCACTAAAACCCAACTAAAATGGTTTGCTGAACCAAAGCAATATTGGTGGGCCATTTGTTCGCTTGACAATAAAATGTTTTATGGTGCTGGTGGATTAAACAACCTCTCCGTAAAACATAAAAAAGCGGAAATCGGACTTTGGCTGCTTCCCGATTTTTGGGGACAAGGAATAATGCAAGAAGTGATGCCTCGAATTTGCAATTACGGTTTTGAAAAACTCGGAATTAATCGAATAGAAGGTTTTGTAGAATCTAATAATCAAAATTGTAAAAAAGCAATGGCCAAACTGGACTTCCATTACGAAGGAACAATGAAAGATTGCGAAATAAAAAACAAAGAATTTATAAGCATTGATATTTACGCCAAAATTAAAACAAAACAGCCAAAGTAAAGTGGCAGCCTATAAAATGAAAAACTATTTCAAGCGCTAAAACAGGCAAGATTTAATAAATAAAAAGTCAAAATATCACCATGAATCCATCACAAAAATCAATACCAAAATGGATACTGATAGTATCAGGATTTTTTGCGCTACTTGAACTTTCCGTTAGTGTTTCACTATGGTTTTACCCACAATCCGTTGCGCCTACGGTAGACCTTACTGCAGATGGCGTTGACTACTTAATTTATATGTGGGGGGTGCGGCAATTTGCCCTTGGATTTATCTTTGCTTTTGCGACACTTAAAAAATCCATTCCTATGCTTACGATAGCATATATTTTCTTTTTGGTTATGTTTGTTGGCGATTTCCTTATTGGAATTTTGCAAAAAGAAAATCCACTTATTATCAGCGCTATAGTAATGTGTGTTATTTCTTCAGTGATGATTTTTATAATAAATAAGAAAAAATAGTAGGGTATAATTCCTATATTTTTCGGAAAACAGTCCGCTTAAAAACTGATTTGAAAAAAATGCGGACAGAAAATAAAAAAAAGTGAAATTAAAACGCAGAAGAAAATTAGTAACCTATTTAAATATTTTAGACCAACCAATAAAATTTAACCCTTTCGTTTTCAGTCGAACTTTCTTGTTATGGGCTTTTCTGGGGTTACTAGGTGGAATAATAGCTAGTGTTTATTGGATTGGATTAGAATTTTTGACGCATGCAATAGGAATATTTGAGGGATGGGAAGTTATTCCTGTTATGGCTTGCTGTGGCCTTTTGGCCGGTTTGATAATTCATTTCATTGGCGACCCAGGGGAAATTCATCTAATAGTAAATAACATCCGCTTTAATAAGGGGAAACTAGACCCAAAAAATAATCCTTCCATGATTCTATCCTCTTTGTTGTGCATAGCATCAGGCGGTAGTCTGGGCCCCGAAGCTCCTTTAGTACAAGTAACTGGTTCTACAGGAACTTGGCTCGGGAAATTATTCAGGCTGAAGGGAGAAGAATTGAGGTCTTTGAGTATTGCAGGCATGGCTTCGGGCTTTACTGCTCTCTTCGGGGCTCCTTTAGGAGGAAGTTTATTTTCGTTGGAAATATTGCACCATAAACACGCGGTTGAATATTATAAAGCTATTATTCCTGCCTTTGTTGCCAGTTGTTTTAGTTATTTAATATTTGCCTTAATCATTCACTTAGGCCTTGGTCCAATATGGGATTTATCTGCCTATGAATATTCGGGAATTTTTGATTTTGGGTATGCTGTTTTATTTGCGATTATTGGTGCAGCTTTTGGATGGGGATTTATTTTTTGTACAAAATTTTTTAAATCCATTTTTGAGAAGCGCCCCATACCCATTTATATCAAAACATTTATCGGGGGAATATTGTTGGGGGTTATAGCTTTTTATTTCCCTCTGACGCGTTATTTCGGACACCACGAAATTAACGAACTTTTATTTGGCAATTTTTCGTTAAAATTATTATTTGCTATTCTTATTTTCAAAATTATTGCCATTTCTATTACGGTAACCTCGGGTTGGAGAGGTGGCTTTATCATTCCTCTTTTTTTTGTTGGGGCAACATTGGGTTTAATTATTCATCAAATATTTCCAACCATCAACACAACTTTGGCAATTGTTAGCTGTATGGCAGCAATAAATGCTTGTGTAACCCGAACCCCAATGAGTACAACAATTTTACTTGCTAGCTTGACTGGATTTGGACATTTTATCCCAATTTTATTCGCGAGTTTAACAGGTTATTTTTTAGCTCCAAGAATTCCCTTTATATATTCACAAATGGATAAGAACGAAAAAAATAAACTATTCTCGGAATAGAGAAAAATAAAGACATAACTTTAAGGAAGTAATAAAATTACTAGTTCCCCCATAAAAAGAAGCAACATGAAAAACATTATGGTTACCCTCGATTTTAAAGGCGCCGAAGAAGTATTGTTGGCAAAAGTGGTTGAACTGGCCCAGGCTTTCAAATCAAAAATATGGTTGGTGCATATAGCTGCTCCCGACCCCGATTTTGTTGGTTATGAAGCAGGCCCTGATTATATTAGGGATGACAGAGCAAAAGAACTCCGAAAGGAACACAGATTGCTTCAGGAATATACCGATACGCTGAAAGGGCAAGCGATTGAGGCCGAGGGATTACTGGTACAGGGCGCCACCGTGGAAACCATTTTTGAAAAAGCAAAGGATCTGCAGATAGATTTGCTTATCTGCGGCCACCAGGAGCATGGCTTTTTTTATAATCTGGTACAGGGAAGTGTATCTTCAGAAATCATTAAAAATGCCAAAATCCCCGTCCTGCTTATTCCCCAGGATTAAAACCAGAAGTCATTAATTAACCTCCAGCGCTTCCGCCACTTTTTCGTTGTAAAGGCTTTTGATTATTCCATCACTCAATCCAATTTTAGGGACATAAATGTTTTTTGCCTTGCTCCATTTCATTGCTGAAAGATAGATTCTTGTTGCGGGAACTACCACATCTGCACGGTCTGGATTCATATCCAGTTCGGTAATGCGCTCCTCATAACTGAAGGATTTTATATATTCATAATATGAAGAAAGGTAGAAGTAACTGAGTGGCTTTCCAATCTTTTTACCGCTGCTTTTGTAAATACTATTTATGTTTCCCCCACTCCCAATAAGTGAAATTTTGTGGTATCCTTTTGTTTCTTTTTTGATCCAAGTTTCCACCTCGTTCCACATACTATCCTCTACACGGTCATTGATAAGGCGAACTGTCCCCAATTTAAAACTGCGGGAAGCAACTATGTGACCATTGGCGAATACGGTAAATTCACTACTCCCCCCGCCCACATCAACATATAGAAAGGTTTTATCATTCTGGATTAAACTCTTGAGGTCAGTAGAAGCAATAATGGCTGCTTCGTCATTACCATCAATAATGTTTATGGTAATACCGCTTTCCTTTTTAATCATTTCGGCAATGGCATAACCATTTGAAGCCTCCCGCATTGCAGATGTAGCACAGGCCCTAAAGCGCTTAATGTTGTGCGTCTGCATCAGGAGCTTAAAAGCTTTCATGGCATCAACCATACGGGCTGCATTGGTTTCAGAAATTTTTCCTTCTAAAAAAACATCGGCCCCCAAACGGATTGGCACACGTACCAAGGAAGTTTTTTTGAACAGTGTGTCCTTCCCTTCCTGCTCCACAACCGTAGCCACAAGCAAACGGATGGCATTACTGCCAATATCTACTGCTCCGTATTTTTCAATGTTTAGCAATTAAATTACGTCAAGTTTGTTTAAATAATAATCATACATCATAAACTGGGAACGAACGGGCGGCAAACTGTTCTTTCTGTAAGCGTTATCGTTTTTAATGCTTATTACGCGGGCTTTCACATTATCGCGCCACCCTATTTCAAAATTTTCCAATATTTCCTTTTTTATCTCTTCATCATAAATGGGACAAGTAATTTCTACCCGGTTGTCCAAATTTCTTCCCATTAAATCTGCTGAGGAAATATACACCTTGGTTTCGCCTGCATTCTCAAAAATAAAGAGTCGCGGGTGTTCCAAAAATTTACCAACTATACTTATGGCTTCAATGTTTTCGCTCATTCCCTTTACTCCGGGAATCAAACAACAAATGCCGCGAATGATCATTTTTATTTTAACCCCTGCCCTACTGGCTTCGTAAAGTTTGTCTATCATTTTGAAATCGGACAGACTGTTCAACTTCAATTTTATTCCACTGGGCAGCCCGGCTCTCTTGTTTTTTATTTCATCATCAATTAAATGGTAAATGGCGTTCCGCGTGTAATGTGGCGAAACTATAAGATGGCGGTATTTTTTTATTTGATAGTTTACTTCAAAAAAATCAAAAACCTTGGCTATTTCCTTACAAATTTTTTGGTTGGCGGTAAATAGGGTATAATCTGTATAAAGCAGCGCGGTAGATTCATTGAAATTACCGGTGCTTATAACTGCATAGCGCATTAAGGTGTTGTTTTCCAGTCTTTCTATAACACAGGCCTTACAGTGTACTTTTAAACCCTTTACTCCGAAAATAAGGCGTACTCCTTCACTTTGCAATTGCTCGGCGTAAATTATGTTTGCTTCTTCGTCAAAACGTGCCTGCAGCTCTATCTGTACTGTAACGTCCTTTCCATTTTTTTTCGCATTTATAAGCGAACTAGCAATGTGCGAAACATGGGCCAAGCGGTAGATGGTAATTTTAATCGATTTTACCTTGGGATCGAGCGCCGCTTCTCGCAAAAATTTCACCACATAGCTGAAGGTTTGGTACGGGGTGTGAAGCAAATAATCTTTCTGCATTATTTTGTCAAGCAGGCTTCCCTGTAAACTCAATCCCGGAATGGGTAAAGGTTCCTTTTTCTCATATTGAAGATCCGGACGGCCCAACCGTGGAAAATCCATATAATCCCTCCTGTTGTGGTATCGGCCACCGGGTATAAGACTATCAGTTTCCTTAATTCCCATTTTGCCCAACAAAAATTGAAGCGTTTTTTTATCAATACTTTTATCGTAAACAAAACGGACGGGATCTCCCTCGCTCCTGTTTTTTACACTTTTAGAAATTTTATCGATAAAACTTTTGCTTAGATCGCTGTCGATATCCAGTTCGGCATCGCGGGTAATTTTAATCATATGCGCCGAAATGCTTTCATATTTAAAAATACTGAAAATATTGTGCAGACAATGGCGAATAAGATCGTCTAGAATAATCACGTACTGTTTATCGCCTTCTTTTGGAAGCACTACAAAACGGCTTACGGTACGCGGAATTTCAATTAGTGCATAGTTATATTTTGTTTCAAAGGTCTCGTCTTCCTTGCTCATCACCATTTTTACGGCCAAGTAAGCTGCACTATCTTTTAGGCTGGGGAATTCTTCCAGTTCTCCAATCATAATGGTCATCATGGCTGGGCTCACATTTCTGACGAAATATTCTGAAATAAATTTGCTCTGTTGCGGAGAAACTTCGTTTTCGTTAATAATAAATATATTCTCGTTCTTCAGCTCTCGCTGAATGACACTTAATATCTTCAAGCTGGTTGCTTGCTGTTCTATGACAGTAAGCGTGATTTCTTCCAAAAGATCTTTCGCTGAAATTCCTCCCAGAAAACTTCGTCCAAGTTTCCCTGCATCTACTATTCTTTTTATAGTAGCGTAGCGTACTTTAAAGAATTCATCGAGATTATTTGAAAAAATCCCCAGAAACCGAAGCCTTTCCAAAAGCGGAATTTTTTTATCATTGGCTTCCTGCAACACTCGGGCATTGAACTGTAACCAGCTCAATTCTCGGTTATTGTAGTAGTTTTTAACGCGGGTATAGGTTGCTACTTTTTCAGTCATTATTTAAGATCCCGAGGGAACACAGTTTTAACGGTCTTGCCCGTTGTTATATCGCTCCATTTTTTTTCATCAAACTGCAGCATTACAAAACCACAGGTAGGAACATTTTCAATATAACTGTTTCCAAGCATATTAGCAACTGAAGTAAAGGCATGGTTGTGCCCTACGAGCATTACCCTATCCAGTTCATTATCAAGGGATTTTATAAATTTAAGGACCTGTTGCCCACTAAAATCGTATAATATATGATTGGTTTCAAAGTTTTCATCAGCAACATTTAAGGCTTCCTTAAAAAATTGTGCCGTAGAAAAAGCTCTTGTGGCATCGCTACTGATTATTTTTTGGGGAGGCTCAATATCATTTTTCACATTTTTTGAAACCAATCTGCCGTCGCGTTCCCCTCTATTTTTTAAGGGTCGCTTATGGTCGTCCACATCATGCTTCCATGATGATTTTGCATGCCTAACCAAGTAAAGTGTCTTCATAAATTATTTTCTATTTTTATTATTAAGGTGCGAGCCTTTCAATTATCCAATCGTAGTTTTTTAATGTATAACGAATTCTATCGTGCAATCTATTGGACCGGCCCTGCCAGAATTCCATTGATACCGGTTTCACCAAGAATCCGCCCCATTCTTCTGGTTTTGGAACTTCCTGGTTTTCATATTTTTTTTCCAGTTCAGCAAGGTTCTTTTCCAATATTTCCCGTGACTCCACTACAGTGCTTTGGTGTGAAACCGCTGCGCCCAGCTGGCTTCCCTTTGGACGCGAATGGAAATAATTGGTTGAGTCTGCTTCCGATGTTTTTTCAACAGTGCCTTTTATGATTATCTGCCGCTCCAGATTTGGCCAAAAAAAGGAAAGGGAAACTTTGTTATTATTGGCTATGGATTTCCCTTTTTCGCTGTTATAGTTGGTATAAAAGTAGAATCCGTATTCGTCGTACTTCTTTAAAAGTACTACCCGGCCCTTTGGAAAACCATCTGTACCAATCGTTGTAAGGGTCATGGCATTTACCTCGTCCACTCCTTCGGTGTCTTTCACTTCAAAAAACCAAATACGGAATTGTTGCATCGGGTTTTTATCGACCGATTTTTCGGAAAGTTCGCCTTTTTCGTAGGATTTTCTATAATCGTGAAGCTTTTCAGCCATACTCTTTGTTTTACTGCAAGTTAAGAGTTTTAGCGATGGTATAAAATAGTGCCTTATTAAATATGTATTAAAATTTTTGGAAATAATGATCCTATTGATGCTAGGATTCTATTAAAGCTATTGAAATTAAATTCAATAGAAATCTAAAACGAAAAGGTTTTTCCGTCCTCCGCCAATTCCACATTTTCAAAAACTTCCTGGGCTTCGTTGCGGAAAAGTTCCAAATTGCCGTAACGTCCAGAATAATGACCCAGAATTAAGGTTCCCACTTTTGCTTTTTTTGCAATTACAGCTGCTTCTTTTGCAGTGCTATGCTTTGTTTTTTCGCAAAGATGATGGTGTTCTTCCAAAAAAGTAGCTTCGTGGTAAAGCACGGTGGCACCTTCTATTTGGGGAACCATTTCCGGATTGTAAGCTGTGTCGCTGCAATAGGCATATGATTTTATTGGCGGGGGATCAAAAGTGATTTCTTTATTGGCAATTAAGACCCCTTTTTTATTTTCTACATCAAACCCTTGTTTGATTTTGCTGTAATAGCTTAAATCAATATTGGCCTTTCTGGCGGCTTCCACATTCAACTTTCTATCATCGGGTTTTTCAGTGAAAAGAAATCCATTGGTATAAACCCGGTGATCCAATGGAATGGTTTGCACAGTAAGCTTATCATCTTCAAAAATAAATTGGGAAGTGTTTTCCTCCATTTCGTGAAAATAGAGAGGGTAATTGGTATACGATTTTCCCAATTTTAATAGTAGAAGAATCGCTTCCTTAATTCCTTTTGGGCCATATATATGAAGTTCTGCATCCCTTCCCAAAAGACGAAATGTAGAAATTAATCCCGGTAATCCAAAAAAATGATCTCCGTGCAAATGTGAAATGAAGATGTGCCTAATCCTTGAAAATTTTACTTTGTAACGGCGAAGCTGAACTTGGGTGCCTTCTCCACAATCTATCAGAAACAAATGCCCTTTCATTTCCAAAACCTGCGAGGTTGGGTGCGCCGAAACGGTGGGTGTTGCTGAATGTCATCCGAGGATTGTTAGGTTCAAAGTTTAAGATTTAAGATTACCCTTCGGCTCCGCTCAGGGTTCGGTCCTTGAGCGGAGCCGATACGATATTGTATTCAATTTAAGATAGAATTAAAATCCGAGATCCCGTTCTATTTCCTCCATTTCAATAATATCCTCTGCCTCCCTTAGCGTGGGCACCACCATCATTTCATAAGGAATGTCATCGGGGTTTATACTATCGTTTACAATTACAAACGATTGTTTTGTTTTGCGATGAATATTTGAGGTTTTAAGGAATAACAAAAGTTGCGGGAGATCCAGTGAATCGTATTTCAGTAGATTCAATACTACATTTTGCCCATTGTACTTTGAAGGCACTTGGAATTCTATAAAGGAGGCAAAATCCATAATGTCGTCCTTTTCA
>JBBQQN010000047.1:0-24662 GCA_038215845.1 Flavobacteriales bacterium
CAGCGAACAGGATTTTTCTCAATTTCTGAAAAATTAAGTTCCGAATATGGTTTGTTAAGCTCTATTTCTCCCACGGAAGAAACGTAGGCGGTAATTTTTATATCCTTTAATAATTGTTTTGCGATGGCTCCGGCAACAACACGGCAAGCGGTTTCACGCGCGGAAGAACGTCCCCCACCACGGTAATCGCGGATTCCATATTTTTTATCGTAAGTGTAGTCTGCGTGCGAAGGCCTATAAATATCTTTAATATGGCCGTAATCCTTACTTTTTTGATCCGTATTGGCAATTTGAAATCCAATGGGAGTGCCTGTGGTTATACCTTCAAAAATTCCGGAAAGAAATTTCACTTCATCTTCTTCCTTCCGCTGTGTAACAATGGAAGATTGGCCAGGTTTTCGGCGCTGCATTTCATTTTCAACTGCATCAAAATCTATTATCAATCCAGCGGAACATCCTTCAATTATCCCGCCAATGGCCTCGCCGTGCGATTCACCAAAGGTGGTAAGCTTAAATAAATTTCCGAAGGAATTGCCAGCCATATATGCGTTTTCAACAAATGTAAATGTTACAATTGAATATTAAAAATAAACCTCGTGCTTAATATGCTAGAAACATTGGCTGTCAATAGATAACATAGTTTAAGAATTTCGGTAACATTGGCTTAAAATATTTTCAGCGAAATTTTAAGAATTTAGCCTTAAAATGAAAACTTTTGGGAAGAAAGGTTGAGGTAGTTGTAATATCGGATCTGCATTTGGGCACCTACGGCTGCCACGCCAAGGAAGTGCTAAAATATCTTAACTCCGTAAAACCCCGAAATTTAATACTGAATGGGGATATAATTGATATTTGGCAATTCCGAAAAAGTTACTTTCCAAAGGCCCACCTGCTGGTTATAAAAAAGATTTTGGCACTGGCCGCCAAAGGCACAAAAGTGTATTATATAACCGGAAACCACGATGAAAACCTACGCCGTTTCAGCGATACCAAAATAGGAAATTTTCAAATAATAGACAAACTGGTCCTAAAACTCGATGGAAAAAAGGTGTGGTTTTTTCACGGCGACGTTTTTGACGCTTCCATCCAGCACGCTAAATGGATTGCAAAATTAGGCGGTTGGGGATATGACTTATTGATACTTTTCAATAGGCTTATCAATTATTTTTTGGTGAAAATGGGACGGGAAAAATATTCCCTTTCCAAAAAAATAAAAAACAGTGTGAAAAGGGCCATAAAATTTATTGACGATTTTGAAAAAACCGCAACAGATTTGGCCATCGACAACGGATTTGATTTTGTGGTTTGCGGCCACATCCATCAACCCTGCATTCGAAAAGTTGTAAATGCGAAAGGGAGCTGCACCTATTTAAATAGCGGCGATTGGGTGGAAAATCTTACTGCCCTTGAATACAATGAAGAAGCATGGACGCTTTATTCCTATCAAGAACGCAAACATTTGACTGTAACTGAGGAAATGGAAAAAGAGTTGGAAGAAGTGGAAATGAAAGATATGATTGCAGCGATGCGAACTTTTAAGGTGATTCCCTAAATTTTATAACAATGCATTTCTCAAAATAGTAACCGGGTGAAGCGCTTCCCGACCCGTCCCGTCTTTTATTTGATGTCTACAACTTGTGCCATTTGCTGAAATAATGGTTATTTCCGAAGATTTTCTCACGGAAGGAAATAATTTCAGTTCTCCAATTTTCATGCTTACTTCATAATGATCTTTTTCATAGCCAAAACTTCCCGCCATCCCACAGCAACCCGAAGTGATAATGGTGGGTTTATAATTGATAGGAAGGTTTAAGATATCGAAAGTCACTTTTTGGTTGCTCAAAGATTTTTGATGGCAATGAGCATGAATTTTAATTGTTTTTTCTTCGGAAGTAAACTGTGATGCTTGGATGTTTCCTTTTTTAATTTCTGAAGCGAGGAATTCTTCAATCAAAAAAGTGTTTTTTGAAATTTTTTCCGCTGCAGGTTTATCATTTGCAAGCCTTAAGTATTCGTCCCGAAAAGAAAGAATGGCAGAAGGTTCAATCCCCAAAAGTGGCAAATCTGCAGAAACAAGATTTTTTAAATAATCTATATTTTTATTCGCCTCTATTTTTGCCTCCTTTAAAAACCCTTTTGAGATAAGGGCACGGGCGCTGTCCAAGTTATCAATAATTGTTACATCATACTGCAAATGGGACAAAAGAACAAAGGCATCCTCAGCAATTTCCGCTTCCAATAAATTGCTAAATTCATCAACAAATAACAGCACTTTTCCTTTACTTTTATTTATTGTATTTAATTCATATTTAATGTTTTGAATCTTATTACTGAAAGTTATTAAAGACACTTTTGGAATGGTTCTTTTTGGATGAACATTTCCAATATATTTTATAAATTGTGATGTGATGTTATTCGAAAAAAGCCAATTGGATAAGCTTGGAAAATGAGAAGCAGACTTGTTCAGTTTGGAGCTTTTCCCAAAAATTTTATCTGCCAAAGAAACCCCGTTCGCCTTATTATATTGATACAAAAATTCAGCTTTTGCGGTGCTGATATCCACATTGCTTGGGCATTCATTGGAACAGGCTTTGCAGCTGATACACAGGTCAAAAACTTCTTTCAGTTCTTTTGAATTGAATTTGTTGGCAGCTTCATTGTTTGTTAAAACTTCCCGAAGGGCGTTGGCGCGGGCACGGGTTGTATCCTTTTCGTTTTTGGTGGCGTGGTAACTGGGACACATGGCACCGGCCGCTTCGGCAGGTTTTCGGCAATCGCCGCTACCGTTGCATTTCTCAGCCAAACGTAAAATCCCTTCGGAATCGCTGAAATCGAGAAGCGTTTCAATTATTGGCTCTTTTCTTTCAATTTCATAGCGCAGGGATTGGTCCATTTTAAAGGCATCGACAATCTTCCCGGGATTGAAGATATGCTGCGGATCGAAAGCTTTTTTTATATTCTTTAAAATTTGATAGTTCTTTTCGCCAATAAGCAGCGGAATAAATTCTGCTCGAACAATTCCATCTCCGTGTTCGCCTGAAAATGAACCGCGGTATTTTTTACACAGCTTAGCAACAGATGTGGTAATTTTTCTAAAATATTCAACCCCCTCATTCTCCTTTAAATTGAGGATCGGCCGTAAATGTAGCTCTCCCGCGCCAGCATGTGCATAATAAACAGCTTTCTGTCCATAATTTTCCATCAAAGCTGTAAACTCATTAATATATGCCGGAAGATCTTCCAGCGCCACGGCGGTGTCCTCAATGCAGGCCACGGCCTTTTTATCGCCAACCATATTGCCAAGCAAGCCCAAGCCCGCCTTGCGAAGTTCCAAAGCCATTTCTATTTCTTCTCCCATTAAAACAGGTTTGCAATAGCTTAAATTGGAAATTTCAAGCGACTCCAATAAACCTTCTACTTGCTTTTGTAAATCTTCCGGGGTGTTACTTTTTAGCTCCAGTAATAATAAAGCTTTGGGATTTCCTTCCACAAAAAAACGGTACGGCTCGTATTTTTTATTTTTTTTTGTGCAGTCCAAAATTACGTCGTCCATCATTTCACAAGTGTGCAGATTGTGCTGCATGGCCACAATCACATCATTCAAACAGCTTTCCAAGGTTTCATAGTGGGTCGCAATTACCGCGGAATGTGCAGGCGGAAGTGGGTCTAATTGCAAAGTGATTTCAGTAGTGAAAGCCAAAGTACCTTCACTTCCGCAAAGGAGCGAACACAGATTGATTTTCTTATTGAAATCGCCAAAAACCGAAGTATTCAATAAACTGTCTATTGCGTAACCGGTGTTTCGACGATGAATTTCTGGTTTGGGAAATTTCTTAAAAACTTCGTTTTGAACTTCCTCAGAAATTAATTCCGAATAAAGGGTTTTATATATTTTCCCCTCCAAGGAATCAAGTTCAGCCTTTTTTGAAAAATCCTCTTTTGAAAGGCTTTCAAAAACAGCTTCTTCCCCGTTTGAAAGAATTGTTTTCAACTTCAGAACTTTATCCCGCGTTACGCCGTATTGGATAGAAGTTGTGCCGCTGCTGTTGTTGCCCACCATTCCCCCGATCATACAACGGTTACTGGTGGAAGTATTGGGGCCAAAAAAAAGTCCGAATGGTTTTAAATAAGTATTCAAATCGTCCCGGATAACGCCCGGTTGAACGGTAGCGGTTCTATTTTCGGTATCAATCGAAAGTATTTTGGTGAAGTGTTTTGATACGTCTACAACAATTCCCGAACCTACACATTGACCGGCGAGGGAAGTTCCCGCGGTGCGCGGAATCAAAGATGTTTTATTTTCAGAAGCAAAAGCTATCAATTGCTTTAATGCTCGGTCTGTTTTTGGATACGCCACCGCCAAGGGAACTTTTCGGTAAACCGAAGCGTCAGTGGCATAAATGGATTTGTGAAGGGTGTCGAAATGTATTTCGCCTTCAAAATTTTGTTGAAATTCTTTGAAATTTTTCTCCATGGATTGTGATAGTAAATGTAGCCAACTCCCTTAAATTACGTTAACAAAATATTCTTAAAAACTATTTTAACCTTGTGAGGTCGTTAACAAAAAGGCGGAACGATAAGAACTATTTTTACCGAAACTAAATTTAAAATTATGAAAAGAATAGCATTGTTAAGTATAGCTTTCCTTGCCTTTGGAATGCATGTACATGCACAGGAAATTTCAAAGAATGCCATTGGGTTACGTTTAGGTGATAGTAATGGATTTGGAACCGAGGTAAGTTACCAAAGAGCCGTTGGAGATAACAACAGACTTGAGTTTGATCTTGGATGGCGAAATAACAAACATTACGACGCATTTAAACTGACAGGTATCTACCAATGGGTCTGGAATATTGACGGGGGTTTTAACTGGTATGCTGGGCCCGGTGCGGGATTGGCGCAGGTAAATTATGATGATGATTATTTTAAACCAAATGATAATTTTGACAATAGTGAAACCTATGTCTTTTTGGCTGGTGATGTTGGTATTGAATACATCTTCGATTTCCCGTTGTTGCTTTCATTGGATTTCCGTCCGGAATTTGGGTTTGGAAGATATGAAGACGATGTTGACTTTGATGTAGCCCTTGGGGTTAGATATCAATTTTAGATTAAAATAGAGAAAGACTTAAAATGCCCCATCGAAAATTGGGGCATTATTTATTAATACAATTTGTGATTTGAAATTAAAAACCTTATGCTTTTACGCCATTCAGCGCTTCACGATATAGTTTTTCATATAATGGCACTACCCTTTCGGTATCATAGACGTGGGCAGCTTCTACTGCCTGTTTTTTAAATTTTGCAAGCACTTCGTCAGATTCTAAAATGTGCAGGGCATTTTCAGCCATTTCATCAACATTTCCCACATCGCTCAAAAAGCCACTAAACCCCTGAATGTTAACTTCTGGCAAGCCCCCGGTGTTACTTGAAATTACAGGTACCCCACTCGCCATTGCCTCTAGGGCAGCAAGACCAAAACTTTCCTTTTCGGAAGGCAGCAGGAACAAATCACTGAAACACAAAATTTTATTTACTTCGCCGCTATTTCCCAAAAAGAGAACTTTTTCTTCAATCCCTTTTTTTCTACATAAGTTTTCACAGGATTCCCGTTCGGGGCCTTCTCCTACCAAAATCAATTTTGCAGGTATTTTCTTTTGGATTCGATCGAAGATTTCAATTACATCCTTTACCCTTTTTACTTTCCGAAGATTACTTACGTGGGTAATGATTCGCTCCTGTTTTTCGGCCATCATTTCGCGCTGGCAATCTGTATAGGGCTTATGGTACTTTTGGACATCAATAAAATTGGGCACTACGTGGATTTCCTTTGAAATATCAAAAAGACGAAGAGTATCCTCTTTTAAACTATGTGAAACAGAAGTTACAATATCACTTTTGTTAATGCTAAAAGTAACCGCTGGTTTATAAAAGGGATGGTTCCCCACTAAAGTAATATCGGTACCGTGAAGTGTAGTAACCATTGGGATGTATATGTTTTCTTCTTCCAGCATTTTTTTTGCCATATACCCGGCATAGGCATGTGGAATGGCATAATGAACGTGAAGCACATCCAATTTATGGAGTTTTACCATATCCACTAATTTACTTGACAAAGCCAATTCATAAGGCTGATAGTGAAATAATGGATACATGGGAACAGAAACTTCGTGAAAATGAATACTTTTTGAAAGTAATTCCAATTTCACGGGCTGTTTATAGGTAATAAAATGAACTTCGTGCCCGTTCGCTGCAAGTGCAATGCCGAGCTCGGTAGCAACTACCCCGCTACCTCCAAATGTGGGATAACAAACAATGCCTATTTTCATGATTTTTTTTAGCTAAGTTAGTAATCTATTGCTTCGTATATGGCTTCCTGTATATTGCTTCGCAAATCGCTTCTTATCAATTTTTGATTGTTTGAATCTGGGAATGTTCTATTTGAAAGAAATACATAAACAATTTCCTGTTCGGGGTCTGCCCAAGCAAATGTGCCGGTAAAACCACTATGACCAAAACTTGTCATAGAAACACAGCCACAGGTTGGTCCTACATTTCCCAATTGGGGCTTATCAAAACCTACTCCCCTTCTTACATTTTTATCGCAATAATAGCAGGTGTTGAAAAGATCTAAAGTTTCAGGTTTAAAATACCGTTTACCCCCATAAAACCCTTTCCATAGGTACATTTGCATTATTTTGGCTAAATCATTAGCATTGCTGAACAAGCCCGCATGACCGCTTACCCCCCCCAGCATGGCTGCTCCTTGGTCGTGCACAGTTCCTTGAACTTTCTGTTTTCTGAAAATATTATCCACCTCTGTTGGCGGAATGTTATCCTTTGAAAATTTATCCAAAGGCAAGTAGGTTGTATAATTGGCCCCAAGGGATTCATAAAGGTTTTCCTGTACAATAATTTCCAGGGGCTTATTGAATTTTCTTTCCAAATAACGTTTCATAATATAATACGGCAAGTCGCTATATTTATATTCCAACTTACTGTTTAAATCACTTTCGCGTATAATGCTGAAAATACTGTCCTTATAATCCTGTCTCATATAAAGGTTTTCCGCAACTTTTACATTAAAGGTCTTATCGGGAATCTCAGAATAGTATTTAGATGAGGGTCCTCCTTTTACTGGATCCAAAGTTTTGGTATAAAAAGGGATCCATGCCTTAAAGCGTGCGTAATGAGAAAGCATTTCCTTTAAAGTGACGTTTGCCTTATTGGAATTCTTGTATTCCGGAAGCATTTCAGAAAGTTTTGTATCCAAGGTGAGATCCCCTTTATCTACCAACTGCATTATTATAGGTAGTGAAGCCATGATTTTAGTAAGGGATGCCAGATCGTATACATTGGTATCAACCACCTTCAAATCTTCGTTATATTCGTGATATCCGAAGGTTTTGTTATAGATTATTTTTCCCTTTCGGGCAACCAATATTTGCGCCCCGGGAAACATTCCTTCTTTAATTCCCAAAGCGGCAAAAGAATCTATTTTTTTCAACTTATAGCTGTTAACACCCACACTTTCAGGGGTACCGTATTGCAGCCTTCTTAGGGATTTAGTTTCGTAATGCGTATTTACCGGAAAATCCTTCCCCAATGAAACGGGTAAAATTCCTTTAGCCTCCCGTGCCCCAAAAATAAGTTGGGCGGAAAGTTGTTGTGATATTTTACTGTTTTGATAGGACATAATAATGCCTTCAAAATTGGCCGTGGATTTTAAATCCAACATAGCGTATGGCTTGGCGAACACATCGAGAATTACCGTATTTGTACGTGCAATTTCATAAAGCCAGACCAATTCATTTTCAGAAAAATTAAAGGGTTTCCAAGGGGTTTCATTAGATTTATGAAAGCCAATAACCACATAGTTATATTCTTTTAAAGCCTGAATATATTCGTCCAAGCTATTCGCTTTAACCCAATCTACATTTCCGTATTTTTTTAATTCATTTAAAAAATCCTCCCCGGAAGCGTCACCAAAATTTACGTAGGCTATTTTCTTTTTTTGAAGATCTTTTATCGGAAGGATTGCCCTATCATTTTTTATAACAGTCAGCGCATTGTCAAAAGCTTCTTCATAGAGAGCATCGTCATTTACTGAATTCAACTCCTCTGTTAGATAGGTTAGGTTTACAGGTTTGTAATGGTTTAAACCCACTTTATATTTGGCATAAAGAATTTTCTTCACAGAAGTTGAAAGACGCGCATCGGTAATTACTCCTTCTCTATAAGCGTTTACTAGTACTTCGCTTGCCTTTGGAACATCTTTTGAAATTACCAATACATCATTCCCCGCCAAAAAAGCGGCGAGTTCAATATCCCCCAGTTCCTTAAAATCGGATGCGCCTTTCATATTCAAGGCATCAGTAAAAATCAGGCCATTAAAGCCCAATTCCCCTTTCAAAAGATCTGTAACCACCTTTGGAGAAAGCGAGGATGGATAATTCATTCTATCTTCGAGTATGGGAACATTAAGGTGTGCTACCATTACGCCGTTCAAACCTTGTGAGATCAGTTTTTTATATGGGTATAATTCCAAAGTATCCAAACGTTCTTTAGAAAAATCCAACAGTGGTAGGCCTTTATGTGAATCTACATCGGTATCGCCGTGACCGGGAAAATGTTTTGCACTACCTATTATTCCGGCACTTTGCATCCCTTTCATAAATGCCAGCGCTTTATTGGTTACATTGTCGCGGTCTTCCCCAAAGGATCTGTTACCAATAATGGGGTTGTTAGGGTTGGTGTTTATGTCTACTACGGGTGCAAAATTAACATGAACACCCAATCTTTTGGACTGTTCGCCAATTCGTTTACCTATTTTTTCAATGATTTTATTATCCTCTATGGCGCCCAAAGTCATGTTCCATGGAAAAGCATAGGTAGAATCCAAACGCATGGCAAGGCCCCACTCTGCATCCATGCCGACCATTAAATGCACTTTTGAAAGTTTCTGGAATTCGTTGTTCAGCTTGGCTTGTCGCCTTGGCCCTCCTTTGGAAAAGATTACCCCACCAATATAATAGTTGGAAATAAGGTCCTTAATTTTATCTATTTTTTCCTGGGGATCACTACTGAAAATATCGGCCATAAAGAGTTGGCCCACTTTTTCCTGTAACGACATACTTTCATAAATACTGTCTACCCATTTTTTTTGGTTCTGAAAATCTTCCTTCACTATTAAAGGATTTCTTTCTTGGGAAAATATTTGGGTGCTACTAAATAGCAAAATGAAAACGAGCAATATTTTTTTCATAAATCCTATACTGCTTTTATGATAAAAATCTATTGTGCCAGCTTTCAGTGGCGGGTACTTCCCAGTTTTCAAGATATTCAGCTTTTGTATTTACAAGATTATTAAAGACTATGGTATTTTTTGAAACAGAGCGTTCTTTGGCCATTTTTCTGAAATCGGCCAAGGTTTTATAGGCAATGAAATCTCCCGAATAAAAGGTAACGTTCATTTTATCCAGCAAATCCACATTGTATTTTTCCTCTAACGACTGAATAAAATGTACCGAAGCATCAATGCTGCAACCAGAGGCAGAAGCATTTGCCTGATTGAGGCCCAAGACAATAAAACGATTGTATTTTACTTCAACCCCCGCTTCAAGTTCTGCGCCGTGGGCGGTCCATTTGGTTAGGAAATCTTCTGTTTTTTGAGTAATTTCTGAAACTTCATCATCGCTCAACTTTCTATTTGCCTGATATATCCACACACGGGAATCATCCGGCAGGTTTTTAAATTCTGTCAACATTCTTTATAAATCTTCTGCATTTGCAATCATTTCGGCTACGTCCATCACTTGTACATCGCCTTCTTTGTGTTTAGCCTTAACGCCATCGGTCATCATTGTATTGCAGAAAGGACAAGCCGCTGCAATAATTTTTGGTTGAATTTCCAAGGCTTCCTCAGTGCGCTCCACATTTATGTCCTTATTGCCCGGTTCGGGTTCCTTAAACATTTGAGCACCCCCTGCGCCGCAACAAAGTCCTTTTGACTTGCAACGCTTCATTTCAACAAGTTCTACTTCAAGTTTTTGAAGAAGTTCCCGTGGGGCTTCGTATTCGCCATTAGCTCTTCCCAAATAACATGGGTCATGAAAGGTGATCCGCTTTCCTTTAAATTTTCCGCCTTCCACTTTCAATCTTCCTTCTTCCATTAAAGATTTTAGGAATTGTGTATGGTGAACTACTTCATAATTGCCACCAAGGCCTGGATATTCGTTTTTAATGGTATTAAAACAGTGCGGACAGGCGGTTACTATTTTTTTAATTTCGTAACCATTCAAAACTTCAATATTCGTCATTGCCTGCATTTGAAAAAGGAACTCATTTCCGGCCCTTTTTGCAGGATCGCCAGTGCAACTTTCCTCAGTTCCCAAAACCGCAAAATCTATATTTGCTTTGTGAAGCAATCTTACAAAAGCTTTTGTTATTTTTTTTGCCCGGTCGTCAAAACTCCCTGCGCAACCTACCCAAAAAAGTACTTCAGGTTTCTTGCCTTGGGCCATATATTCGGCCATTGTTGGGACTTTTATAGCATCACTCATTTAAAAAATGTTTTAATCTTTGAATACTTCTATTGTAACTTCTTTTTCTACCAAATTGGTAAACTTGCCTTTGTAACGGGTAGCTTTTACCAAATGGTTATCTATCCAATGGTAATTGCCACCGCGGGGTTTTCCCATTAACATGGAATGGTATTTAAAGCCATGTTTTTTAAGCCATGTTTCGGTAATTTCTCTATGTGCTTCGGTACGGGAGGTGAAAAAACAAATTATATGGCCCTCATCATACCAACCGTTTAAGGTTTTCAATGCATCCGCAAAGGGTTTACAGCTAGCCATTCGTTCCGGTTCTTCGTTTGGAATGTCCTCGGTAATAGTACCATCAATATCGATAAGGTAGTTTTTTATCCCTTTTGGCAGAATAGGACTTACGTGTTCTCCTTTTTCAACTTTTTCGTGCAGCATTTTTTCTACTTCGTCTTTTTTCATCGCTAAAGTTTTAATTCGGAAATTTGAATTTAGTTCTAATTTTCGTCTTTCCAGTTTAACCTATCCATTTGATTGAAGGGCCACGGGGCGCCATTGTTTTCAATATTTGTCATTGCAACATTCAGTTCCGTTGGGGCTGCTGATTGTTCCATAACCAAATATTGCCGCATTTCCATTATAATGCTCAAAGGATCTATACTTACAGGACAGGCTTGAACACATGCGTTACAGGTGGTACACGCCCACAGTTCCTCGCGCGTAATGTAATCATCGAGCAATTGCTTTCCGTCTGGTTTAAACTCTCCATTTTTTTCAATATTTTTTCCGATTTCTTCCAGCCTGTCGCGGGTGTCCATCATAATTTTTCGGGGAGAAAGTTTTTTTCCGGTAATATTTGCGGGACATTCACTTGTACACCTACCACATTCTGTGCAGGTATATGCGTTGAGAAGTTGAATGCGGCTCAAGTCCATAACATCACTCGCGCCAAATTTGGATGGGGCTTCAGTAGCGCCTTCGGGCGGGGCTGCGAATGGATCCACGCTAGGATCCATCATTAACTTTACTTCATTGGTTACTGAATCAAGGTTTTTAAATTTCCCTTTTGGAACAGTTTTTCCGAAATAAACATTGGGGAATGCCAATATAATATGAAGATGTTTTGAAAAGTATAAATAATTCAGAAATATTAGAATTCCCAAAATATGAAGCCACCAAGCGGTTCTTTCAATAATTATTAAGGTTGCTTCTGAAAATCCTTCAAAAAAGGAAGAAAACAATCCACTTATGGGAAACATTCCTGCCTCGACGTAATGTGTCGCGCCCATGGCTTGTAATTGTTGGTCGGAAGCATTCATGGTTAAAAACAATACCATCAAGACCATTTCAAAATACAATATGTAATTGGCGTCATTTTTGGGCCAGCCTTTCATTTCATTTAACCAAAATCTTTTTATTTTTTGAATATTTCTTCGCGTCCAAAAAAGAATGACCCCAACCAAAACCAGTAAGGCGAGGATTTCAAAGGAAGCAATTAAGAAATTGTAAAGCCACGAAGGAAGCACGGAGGATAAAACTCTATGGGTGCCAAAAACTCCATCAATAATAATTTCCAATACTTCAATATTGATGATAATAAAACCAACATATACGAAAATGTGAAGCAAACCTGGAATGGGACGAACTACCATTTTTGATTGTCCGAGAGCAATTTTAAAGACGTTGCTCCATCGTTGGGCCCTGTTGTCTGAAGCGTCAACTTCCTGGCCTAATTTAATGTTTCGGATGATTTTACGGATGTTGATTGTAAAATATCCAATACCTGCCGCCAGGGCGATGATAAAAAGTATATTGGAAATGTAATGCATGTTTTTATTGGTCTGGATTCTCAGGTTCTACATATTCCGTTTGCTTTCTGCCGAAGACCGAAACGTGTATATACCTTTTTGGATTCAATTTTACGTCTTGAAGCAACTGTTCGAGCTGTCTGGTGGCGCCTTCAAGGTTTTCGTACATTTTGTCATCCTTCAGCAGTTTCCCCATGGTGCCTTCTCCATTATCCAAAGCCTCAACCAGGCCGTCCATTTTTGAAACTACATCTTGAATATCCCTTACCAATTTTCCAGTATCAAGTTGGGCGAGTGAATCAGATAAGGTTGCAAAATTGGCTGCTGTTTTATCGAGATTGGTAAAAGTATGATCCAACTTATCGTTATTATTTTCCAGTACGCCATTCAGTTTTTGTGAAACCCCAGCTAGGGAATTCAAGGTATTATTCAGGTTTGAGATAGCTTCCTTTAAATTCTGTCTGGTTTGTTCGTCCACAATATCAGTAAAGCTAAGTAGCAAGGTATCTACCGTGGCCAAGGTATTATTTACCTTTTTTTCCAAGGGACCCAAGGCTTTTGTTACGGCTTTCAACATTCCATCTTCCTTGTCGCCTACTAAAGTATCTCCAGATTGTGCAAGATTATTGGCATCATATTCTGGAAAAATACCCAAGGATTTCCCGCCAATTAAACCGGCGCTATAAATTTGGACAATGCTTTTTCGGGAAAATTCAAAATCTTCTTCTACAGAAAATTCAACGACCAATCCGCCTGCTTGGTTGGCGAAGGTGATATTTCTGACTTTTCCCACGGTAAGACCGTTAATGGTAACGGGAGCAGATTTGGCAAGGCCTTCCACATTATCGTATTTTACAAAAAAGGTTCTGTTTTTTTCAAGGAGGTTGGTTCCTTTTAAATAGCTATACCCAAATATCAATAACAATATGGCACCGATAGCAAGAATTCCGGTTTTAACTTCTTTCGATAGTCTCAAGTGATTATTTTTAGATTACGGACAAATTTAAGTGATAAATATAAAGAAAGCTCTCTAATTGTCTTTAGATTTTAACACTTCCGGAAGATTAACTTTTTTCCCATCTTTAAATGCAACAATGTATGCCGAAGAAAAGCCTTTTTGTTGCACAAAGGTTTTCAAGAGCGTTATTTTGTTATAATCCGAAGTTTCACCGTAGTAGTACTTATAAAGACCGTCTTCCTTGTCGCGGGCTACATCTTTCAAGCCCTTAAAATTTTTTGATTTGGTTTCCAGTTTTTTTCCGCTTGCTGCCAACTGTACTTTGAAGGTTACGTCTTTGTAAATATCTTCTTTTGTTGTTTCTATTGCTTTAGTTACTTCCTTTTCAGTAATAACTGGGTTCCTAACGCTTTCGGGTGACAAGGAAATCTGTTTTTTATAAGAAAGTATCCCCTTGACAATTTCCCTTGCTAATTCGCTTCGCCCTTTTGCAGAATTCACATAAGGCCCTTCAGAATTATTCGTTAAAAATCCCAACTCTATCAACACACTAGGCATATACGAACTGTGCAAAACCCAAAACGGGCCAGATTTTACGCTGCGATCATTTCTATTGAGGTTATTTACTATATTATTTTGAATAAGTCCTGCCAACATTATGCTTTGGTCCAAGTATTCTTCCTGCATAAGGGAAAAACCTATGAATGATTCAGGCGAGTTAGGATCAAAACCAGCATACTTTTCCTGATAATTGTCTTCCAGGAAAATTACTTCATTCTCTTTTTTGGCAGTTTCTAAATTTTTGTTGGATTTATCGACTCCCATCACAAAAGTTTCTACTCCATTAGCTTGTGATGAATGCGAATTACAGTGGATTGAAACAAAAATATCAGCATCTACTTCATTTGCAATCGGACCTCTTCTATATAAATCTATGAAAACATCTGTTTTACGGGTATAAACTACTTTTATATTGTCCTGGGCTTCTAAAAGTTTTCCCACTTGCAAAGTAACATCCAAAACAATGTCTTTTTCATAAAAGCCATTGCCCCTATTGCCAGAATCCTTACCGCCATGGCCCGCATCCAAAACTACTATAAAAGGTTTAGTGGGATTATTGTTGGGTTGCGCAAAAGATGAAAAAATAGCGACAGAAATTATTAATACGAAAAAAGAAAAAAGCTTCGTTGTCATATACTGTTAACGATTGTGTTTATTATAAATTATATTGTTTCAATATTGTTGGAAAAGAGCCAAGATTCAAGGTTTGATTTTCATTTGAATGATTTCAAAAATCCTGCTTATTGGTTTTCCTGAATTTTGATTCTGGCCATTTTTTAGGTTTTTTTCAAAAAAACGATTTAAAAAAACGTACCCAAAAAAATATGCTTAATTTTGACCGTTTCAAAAACTAAGCCAAATCTACAAAATAATAGCATCCTAGCATTGCAGACATACAGGCATTACTTAACAATCTTCTTAACATTCCTGCTCTTTTGCAGTACGGGTTTACATGCGCAGGATCTTCCGCCAAAAAACCAGGCTGAGCTTCCCAAAACAACTGTAGATGACACCCTTACAATAGGCACAAAAACCCTAATTGAAGAAATAAACGAGCAGGCTATTGACACCGTAAAAACCGATTCGGTAAAGCCGCCAAAGGAAACCCTGTCTGATGTGGTGGAATATTACGGTGAAGATTACGTCTTTTTGAATCGAAAAGAGAAAAAGGTCTATATGTACAACAAGGCTTTTATTATCTATGAAGACATGCGCATTGACGCAGGTTTAATAATTTTGGATTACAACAAAAACGAAGTCTACGCCAAGGGAATAGATAGTGCTGGGGTTTACAGCCAGCGACCGGTTTTTGTGCAGGCCACCAATAAAGTGGAACCGGATTCAATACGTTATAATTTTGACAGTAAAAAAGCACTGGTTTATAATTCCCGAACCGAACAAAATGGTTTCAGGGTAATTTCCGAAGTAACCAAAAAGGTAAACGACTCTGTGGTCTATCTTCGGAATGTAAAGTTTACCACTTCCAAAAACATTGACGACCCTGAATATTATTTTTATACCCGAAAGGCCAAATTTGTTCCAAAAAAGAAGATTGTAACTGGGCTTACCAATATGTATATTGCGGACGTGCCTACCCCAGTGGGACTGCCATTCGCATATTTTCCGCTTACGGAAGACCGCACCTCTGGCTTTATTATCCCTGCTTTTGGAGAAAATAATAACCGTGGATTTTTCTTTCAGAACGGAGGGTACTATTTTGCCATTAACGATTATTTGGATCTGAGTTTACTGGGAGATTATTACACAAACGGCAGTTATGCCTTGCGGGGTGAATCTACTTACGTCCTTCGTTACAAATACCGTGGCAATGTAAGCGTGCGCTATGAAAGCTTGGTAGATAGTGAACGTGGCTTTCCCGATTTTAGCCAAAGTAATATTTACAACATTCGCTGGACGCACGCCCAAGACACCAAAAGTAGTCCGAATTCGCGTTTTTCAGCTTCCGTAAACTTGGGAAGCAGCAGATATTTTACCGAATCCATTAACCAGACAAACAATGCCAGTTCATTGGTCAATAATTTGAGTTCATCGGTTTCCTATTCAAAAACTTTTGAAGGAGAGCCCCAAGTAAACATGACGTTGGCCGCTACCCATTCACAAAATACCCAGACCCAAAAGATTTCTATGTCGCTTCCGAATGTGAATGCGAGTGTTTCAAGAATATTTCCTTTCGCCCCAAAAGACGGTATTAAAAAAGGAATTATTCAAAATATAAACTTTCAGTATGACGTTACCGCGGAAAACCGAATAGTAACCTCTGATTCGCTTTTCTTTAAGCCTGAAATGTTCAATGATGCCCAAATTGGTGCCCGGCACACCATTCCTTTAACTACAAACTTTAAAATCTTTAAATATTTGAGCGCCTCGGCCGGAACCACTTATCAGGAAACTTGGGTATTAAAAAGCACCCGAAAGCGTTACGATGCTGCATTAAATAACGGAGTGGGAGGAATAGTGCAGGATACCGTTCCTGGATTTGAAAGTTATCGAACGTATAATTTTTCAACTAGTTTGGGTACTACGCTTTACGGGCTTTTTAATTTCGGAAAAGACAAAAAGATTCAGGCTATCCGGCATGTGGTACGCCCTTCCGTTAGCTATAATATCAACCCTTCCTTTGATAGGTATTATGATGAATTCATCATTCCCGCAACTGCCGATCCCGTGGTCGATGAACAAATAATTGATTACTCGCGTTTTGAAAACACACTTTACGGGGCACCCGGAAAAAACTATTCCAGTAGTATCGGGATGTCGCTAAGCAACACTTTTGAAGCAAAGGTAACTGATAGGGACACCACAGCCGTAGAACCAAAAAAGGTAGTACTGCTGAACAACCTAAATTTTTCTACCGCTTATAACCTCGCTGGAGATTCACTGCAATGGAGTCCGCTGCAGTTTACCGGGAGTGTGCCCATAGTTCCCAAATTGGATTTTAACTTTAGCGGAATGCTGGATCCATATGCCCTCGATAACAACAATAGAAAAATAGACGTTTTCAATATAGATAATGGTGGAAGTCTATTTAGGTTGACCAATGCCAATGTGAGCATTAACTATTCGTTTTCGAGTAAGGATTTTGACAAATCTACCAAGGATCTTGATAAAATAGATAATGAAACCTTCCGAAACGGCGGTAGGCCCGATGACCTTTTTGGAAACACTTCCGATATTTATAATGGAGATATTTATGAGGAGGATGAAGATGAAAACACAGATAAAACCAATATTGACTGGTACAACTACAGTATTCCGTGGGATGTGCGCCTTGCTTATACCGTAACCTATGGCAATGCACAAAGGCAGAATGAAATTTCTTCACAATCCTTGATGTTCAGCACAAATATGGAGCTTTCTCCCCGGTGGACAGTGGGTGTTTCTTCGGGTTACGATTTTAAAAATGAAGGCGTTACCCTTACCCAGTTCCGTTTCCAACGCGATCTGGAAAGTTGGCAATTAAGCTTTAACTGGACACCTATTGGACGAAACGTCAATACCGCTTGGTATTTTTATATAGGTATCAAATCTTCCGTACTGAGCGATATTAAATACGATAAACGAAGAGAGTCTGATAAGAATCTTTAGTTGATGGTTGATGGTTGATGGTTGATGGTTGATGGTTGATGGTTGAAAATTAAATTTAAAAACCCACATATTCACTTATTCACTTATTCACTTATTCACGTACTCACATATTCACTATTCATGAAAAAAATAATCAAAACCTCCCACGCCCCCGCCCCTATTGGCCCTTATAACCAAGCCGTTATGAAAGGCAATATGCTTTATACTTCCGGGCAAATAGCTATCGATCCAAAAACGGGTCAATTGGTTACAGACGAAATTAAAGCCGAAACCAAAATGGTAATGGAAAACCTGAAGGCCGTATTGGAAAAAGCCGGGATGACTTTTGAACATGTGCTAAAAACCTCCATTTTTATAAGCGATATGAACAACTTTGGCGCAATAAACGAAGTGTACGCTTCCTACTTCAACGAAGCCACCGCCCCTGCCCGCGAAACCGTGGAAGTGGCCAACTTGCCCAAATTTGTTAACGTTGAAATTTCTGCGATAGCTTCGCTTTAAGTCATACCAACCTTTATTTATTCTCTGCTAATAATGGTTTATGTTATATTTGGGAAGATTAACATTTAAACCATAGTGCATATTTGTGCGATAAACATACTGGCTATGATATTTACACATTTAGAAAATCCAGAAACAAAATCCGTTTCTAAATTTGATTACTATTTAGGATTGACTTAACATGGAATTGACACAGGGCATTTGACAATCTATTTCGAACAAATTAGAATAGTCTCAAATATTAAAGTTCATATAGGATAATCTTAATGCTGTATTTTAGAATTATATTTTTCGTTTTGTTCTTATTGGAATTAAGATTTCTAAACTTCAAGTACAAACGAGACAAATATATTTGGATTGGAATAGTTCTAATATTCAGTTACATAGGATATTTTTTCTTTTTAATTTATAAAAGAAAATTATTGGTTAAAAGAAAATTTAAACCGAATTTTGATCGGAATAGAACAAAATCAACTGAATAAAAACAATTTATAACACTGCTGAATTTTGGGCTTAAAAAATGGTTGTTGCTAGTTTACTCCCTCTTTTCATACTAGCCCTTAGCATAAAAACCCGAACGAAATATGGATAATTTTAATTGGGAAACCTTTACAAGGAAAATTGCAGTCAAAGCAAATATTGCTGATCTATACAATGCTTGGACAGTCCCCCAAGAAATTGAAAGATGGTTTTTAAGCAAGGCCATTTTTAACAAACCTACCGGAGAACAAGTTCAAAGAAACGAAAACATAAAGCAGAATGACTCCTACCAATGGTCTTGGTATTTATATGACGTTGCTGAAACGGGGAAAATTATTCAAGCCAACGGAAAGGACCTTTTACAATTCACTTTTGCGGGGGATTGTTTAGTAGAAATTAAACTTACCCAACACCAAAACGAGGTAATTGTAGCATTAACCCAAAGCAATATCCCAACTGATAACGAATCAAAAAAAGGAATTAGACTGGGTTGCGATACTGGCTGGTCATTTTTTCTCGTCAACCTAAAATCAGTTTACGAAGGGGGAATTGATTTGCGGAATAAAAATGAAGACTTAAAAGGAATGTTGAATAATTGAAAACAGTAAATTGATATTATAACTGTTAGACATTGCTATAACCCATTTGAAAGTGTCCTATAAAAAACACTAAAACCTTCCTTCAAAAATTCACCCTAATTAATTATCTTTCCACTGTGGGTAAAAAAAACCCAAGTCCTCAATGAACAAACAGGCAAAATGGATGGTTTTATTTTTTTGCATTATAAAACTGGTTTTACATCTAATTGCCGACTTTCATTCAGGATTTCAAGGGGACGAACTATTACATATAGAAACAGGCAATCACCTTGCTTTTGGCTATATGGAATTTCCGCCATTAATCGCCCTGCTTGCGTTTATCCAAAATTTATTTCAATCCAACTCTGTTTTTGTCCATCATCTTTTTGCGCATATAGCCGCATTACTGATCATAGTTTATACTGCCAAAACCACGCATGAACTAGGCGGCAAAAACAAGGCTATATTTTTGGTTTTATTGGCTATTATAATTGCGCCCGGCTTCGGCCGTTCCCAACAACTTTTCCAACCCGTGGTTTTCAGTCAATTATTTTGGGTTTTGGGATTTTATCAATTAACGCGCTTTATAAAATATCTGGATAAAAAGTCTTTATGGTATCTCACGCTCTTTTGCATTTTGGGTTTCTTAATAAAGTACGATAGTATCTTTTTCCTTTTTGGTTTAGCTTCCTTGTTGTTTTTTAAAAGAACCAGAACTGCATTGATAGCGCATAAATTTTGGGTCAACGTTTTGGTATTCCTTATCTGTATTTTACCGAATATTATATGGCAAATAGCAAATGATTTTCCATTATTTCAAATGATGGATAGGCTTTACGAAACACAATTGGAAAAAATAAGCCGCCTTGACATTATAGTAGATTTACTAATTGCAGTAAATCCACTTGTTTCGTTATTGCTGGTAATACCTGCGGTTTTCTATCTATTTTGGAAAAAAGATAACACTTTGTTTCGCGCACTCTTAGTAGCAATTGGGATGTCATTTTTATTGCTGCTATATAAAAATGGAAAATCTTATTATTTCTTTCCAATTATAATAACCCTTCTGCCCTTTGGAGCTATTTTTTGGGAACAAATAGTATTGGCTAAAAGAAAATGGGTTATTTATATTATTACTCCTTTGATGCTTATTGGCGCCGTTCTTATCCCTTTCGGAATGCCTGTTTATAGTTTTAATCGTTATCTTGAAAAAGTATATCCCCATGAGAAAAAAGAAATTGAAGGAGGCGAATATGGGGTTAAATATGATGAATATTACACTCAGGAAAAATGGGCAACTACTATGCAAAAATTAAAAGCTGTTTACGCCAATTTGCCCGAAAATGAAAAACAGGATTGCCTTATTTGGGGGAAACATTATGCACAGGCCGGCGCAGTAAATTTGTATGGAAAAGAATATAATCTTCCCAAAGCATTTTCGTATCACGGAAGTTTTTACAGTTGGGTACCGAAAGGAGAAATTCCGAATACTGTAATTGGATTGAGTTATCGGGTTGGAGATTTTTTTAAGACTTACTTTAAGGAAGTAACTTTAGTGGATAGCATTTATAATCCTTATGCCGACAATGAAGAAGAACTTTACCAAAGAATTTATATTTGTAGAGACCCTAAGCAGGATTTCAACAAAATAAAGGAATTGTTTAAGGCAAGAATATTTGAATAGAAATAAAAATAACAGATTATGGCAGCAGCAGGTAAAAAGGAGTTGTCAATAGCACAACGGGAAGAATTACTGAAAACCTTAAAAGATCGTTTTGAAAAAAATAGCAATCGCCATCCTGATCTGGAATGGACAAAAGTACAGGCAAAGTTAGAGGACGATGATTCCCATGACCAACTTTTGACACTCAGTGAAATGGAAAAAACCGGCGGGGAACCGGACGTTGTGGGCTATGATAAAAAGATAGACGAATATATTTTTTATGATTGTTCGCCGGAAAGTCCCAAAGGCCGAAGAAGTCTATGTTATGACCGGGAAGCGTTGAATTCGAGAAAAGAGCACAAACCTAAAAATAGTGCTTTGGACCTGGCAACGGAAATGGGTATCGAGCTTTTAAATGAAGAACAATACAGAAGCTTGCAGCAACTTGGAAATTTCGACACCAAAACTTCCAGCTGGATAGAAACCCCTTCCAATATTAGAAAACTCGGTGGAGCCATCTTTGCCGATTACCGCTATGACACTGTCTTCGTGTATCACAACGGGGCAGAATCTTATTATGCCGCCCGAGGTTTTCGGGGCTCTCTAAAGGTTTAAATATTTGGAGTTGCAGAACGGAATATTCACTATTCCTCATCCTGTTTAGTGGCCTGTGGCTTAAAGTTTACCGGTAAGCTATTGTCATCCGGAATTACAGGTAGTTCCGACTCTAGGGTCAATTGTTTATTAAAAAGTTTGTTTACCAGTTCACGGATGGTATTGAAATCTACTGAGTAGGATATTCCCGCTCCCTGTTCAAATATCTGGTCTTCCCCTATAAATTGGAGATCTGCCTGTCTGTTAAAGAAACTGATTCGCAAACTGCCATCTTCATTTACCAGCCATTGCACTTCAATATCGCCAGCAACAGCGGTTTCGTTTACACCTCCCACAGGTACGCCTACCTTTCCATTGATAAGAATGCGTTCATTTATTTGGGTGGAAAGGGTTATTCCAAATCTATCCGCAGTTTCTTGATCGGGGGTTCTATTACCTACCGAATAATCCAAACCTACCTTAAATTTTCCGTCTTGATCTTCAAATAAATTGTTTACCAAGCCAGAAACCCTATCTGCCAAGGTTCCAGCAAAGGCGTTGGTACCGGCGTAATTATCATTTACAAAACTGTTGGAAGCCAATAAAAATAAAGCTTGGTTTTGCTTTTGATCCTCTGTCTGCAATTTGTACTCCAGCTCACTTTTTAAGGTGGAACTTACCCTCGGAAAATCAATTCGAAATTTAAGATCGGGCTGGGCCAATTGCCCGCTAAGGTCCACATAAACATTCACGGGAATTTTTCTGTTGATGGTGGGGTTATCCAATAAAACAGAAGGATTGGCCTCGGTTTCATAAAGCGCGCTTAA
Organism: Flavobacteriales bacterium; assembly: GCA_038215845.1. Taxonomy (GTDB): domain Bacteria; phylum Bacteroidota; class Bacteroidia; order Flavobacteriales; family Flavobacteriaceae; genus Aequorivita. The sequence continues at coordinate 22,124 of JBBQQN010000047.1, forward strand.
GTTAAGGTTGGCCCTTTCCGGAGCTCCATCCCAAGTAATATTTCCGCCGGGAACTACTTCAATATTTCTTTGGATTATACCGCTGTACCTAAAATCATATTGGCCTTCAAAAACCACAAAATCACCGTACATCAGGAATTTTCCTGCCGTATCTATCCGCAAAAGAAGAAACCCGCTTCCCCTCCCTTTTAATGTGGAATTGTTCACTTTGTCAACCACCACTTCCACTTCGGCTTTTTCATTAATATTTAAATCAAACTCAAGGGTTAATTTTTTTATAGCTTCCGAAACAATGGTTTCGCCATTAATACGCGCCTGTTTTTCCGCAGGCGAAAGAAAATGAACAAAGGAATCATCGCTTATGGACTCTGTATCGCTTATGGGTATTTTGAAAGTGGTTCCTCTTTCCGTAGTTGCATCTGCTTTTATAACCAATTCATCCACAGGCCCTATTATGGTTGCGTTTCCGCTTATAAAAGCTGTACCGTAATAGAGGGCGTCTTCCTCTGGCGGAGTGTCCAGAACCAAAAGTCTATCATTGGCATCAATGTTTAAATTGAGTTCCCAATTTCTAAAATTGTTATGAGTGGCATTTCCAGAAAGTATTCCAACCGTTTTGTATTTAGTATCTGTAATGATTGTTTGCCCAATTTCAAGTTTATTTTTCGTTACAAGAACCTGGGTATTTTCCTCAATATCAAAATCGGTATTTAAATAGGGTACTTTCAGCCCACTTTCCTGCAATGTAAAGCGTCCTTGAATATCTGGCGATTTATAATTACCCACCACCCGGGCTTTCCCCGATATTAAACCTCTTATATCAGTTATCACTTGTCCTCCAAATGGGCTTAATGCCTGTAAGTTGAATTCGTTTAAATCTACAGAAAGGTCTATATGGGGGTTGTTTTTGGAAACATCTATCTGCCCAATGGCGTTTATGGATTTTATGCCTTCATTTACCAAGGCTGTATTGATATTATATTTAGTAAGATCCTCATTGCCATCAATTTTAAGGTTAAGATCGCCAAAGGGTATTTCATTGATAATAACATTATCAATAGTTACCGCGGAATTGGGATAATACGCCCCGTTTTTCTGAAGAAAATCGAACTTACCGTTTACATTTCCCTGCAAACGCAGGCTGTCCAATTCAGGAGTAATGTTGCCAATGTTTACGTCCTTAAAGCGCACTTTAAGGTCTTTATAGGTTGAATCCCTAATTACACCCGCCATCTGTATCAATTCATCATTATGGCTTAATACTAGGGAATCTATTCGTACTTCCTTAAAGTTATCATCAAAGACAACCTTGTTCAGTGAATTGTTATTTTCATTGAGGTACCAAACGTTGTCCTTGTAAGTAATGTCTGATTTTTTTACCCCGATTACGGATTTACCTGCGGGATTGATGGTATGGTAAAGGGAAAGATTAAAAAGGTCTTCCTTTTTTTGTCCGCCCTTAAATTCGGTTCGCACGTACATGGTGTCATTAAGCGTTTTATTGATTACACTTAAATCCTTTAAATTGTAAAAACCAGTATAAACAGAATCGACCGATATATACGTATTATACAGCGGGTTATCGTTATCTACCTGAATGTTTACTTTGCCTAAATAATTTTTGAACAACAGGATTTCCGGGGAGCGGAAATCCAATTTAAATTCAGATTCATCCGAAGAAACTGAACCTTTTATTCGGGTATTATCCCCCAGTTTCAATTGAGGGACAAACACATCAACGATTTTATTATAGACCACAAATTCGTAATCTATGTATTGGTTCGTAGTTACTTCAGTAGGAATATAATTGGCATAAATACTAGCTATTCCGTTTTGGAAAAGGTTTGGAATATCCTTAATTAAAAATTCGCCGGAAATCTTTCCATTTATAATATCAGGGGAATTGATTTCAATGGTTCTAACACTTCCATCAAAGGTAGAGGTTACATTAAAATCATCAAAATAGTAGTCATCGCGCTCGTTTTGGTAAAAAGTTTGGTTGAAGGAAATGGTACCAACTACATCGTCAATATTTTTCCCTTCCATATCCACTACTACTTTTCCCGTAAACACTGAAACGCTATCACGTTTTATCAGATTCAGTTTATTGAGTTCAGCAAACTCCACATCGGCTTCAAAATCCAGCTGGTTTACCTCTTTTGAAGCATCTATCAAACCCTTGAAGGTCATTTTTAGATTCTCATCATCAATGGTAAGTTCTCCGTTAAAAAGAGGGTTTTTTAGATTTCCTGAAACTACGATGTTTTTGTAATCGTATCCTTCAAAGAAAAAAGAGGAAACAGTTCCGGATATTTCGGTGTTTACCGTATTCTTGTTGAAGCCACGCCCATCAATATCAAGGTTTCCCGAAATTTTCCCCAATGAAGTTGTATTAGCAATTTTCCCAAGATTGAAATTCATAAACACTACATTTCCTCTATAATAAGCATTGTCAATATTAGTAATATTGCCCATTTTTAAATCCACATTCGCTTGCCCTATACTGCTGCTTAAATTGCTTTTAGTATTTAACTCGTCC
>JBBQQN010000048.1:0-23993 GCA_038215845.1 Flavobacteriales bacterium
GCAATGGTCAGAAAATATTCCTGAAGCCTATTCAATTCAACATCATCTTTTTTAAATGAATCGCTTGCTCGCATCGCCATTTCCTTGGATCCACCACCGCCGGGAATTACCCCAACGCCAAATTCAACTAAACCAATGTAACTTTCTGCTGCTGCAACTACTCTGTCTGCATGAAGCGTGAATTCGCAACCGCCGCCCAAAGTCATTCCGTGCGGCGCAACCACAACGGGAATAGAGGAGTAGCGAATACGCATACTGGTATCCTGAAAATATTTTACGGCGGCATTCAATTCGTCATATTCCTGTTCCACGGCCATCATAAAAATCATTCCTATATTGGCGCCCACAGAGAAGTTTTTTCCATTGTTGGCAATCACCAAACCATCAAAATCTTTTTCGGCTAGGTCAATGGCTTTATTAATTCCTGCCAAAACATCGCCGCCAACGGTGTTCATTTTACTGATAAATTCCACATTCAAGATTCCGTCGCCAAGGTCTTCAACCACAACGCCATTATTTTTAAAGACTTCGGAAGTTTTGCGGATGTTGTCCAAAATTATAAATGAATCCTGTCCGGGAACTTTTACGTGTTTTTTCTGAGGAATATCGTAGTAATAGGTATTTCCATCTTTTATAGTGTAGAAAGAATCAACCCCAGCATCGAGCATTTCGTTTACCCAAGCTGCTGGTTCTTTTCCTAAATCCTTAATGAGTTCAATTCCTTTCTTTACGCCAACGGCATCCCAAATTTCGAAGGGACCATTATCCCACCCGAAACCGGCTTTCATTGCGTCATCAATCTTATATAGCTCGTCTGTTATTTCTGGAATTCTTTTTGAAACGTAAGCGAACATCGCTCCGAAATTTTTTCGGTAAAATTCGCCTGCTTTATCATCTCCTTTTATAAGAATTGGAAAACGATCCGTCACTTTATCAACAGATTTTGTTTTTTCCAAAGTACCAAAAGATGCTTTTTTGCTTTTTCTGTAGTCCAAAGAATCAAGGTCCAGTGTAAGTATCTCACTGCTGCCGTCATCATTTTTCACTTTTTTGTAGAAACCTTGTCCACTTTTGCTTCCCAGCCATTTTTTTTCCATCATTGTATCGATGAATCCAGGAATCTGGAAAATTCCGTGTTCCTCATCTTCGGGAACATTATCGTAAATACCTTTTGCAACGTGAACCAAAGTATCCAACCCAACCACATCAACGGTTCGGAAAGTTGCTGATTTTGGGCGTCCTATTACAGGGCCGGTAAGTTTGTCTACCTCTTCCACGGTTAAGCCCATTTCCTTTACTTGATGGAAAAGGCTCTGGATTCCGAAGATTCCAATTCTATTTCCAATAAATGCAGGTGTATCTTTTGCCACCACGGAAGTTTTTCCGAGGAATTTTTCACCATAACCATTCAAGAAATCCAATACATCATTTGAGGTTTTTGGACCTGGAATAATTTCAAAAAGTTTTAAATAACGCGGCGGATTGAAAAAGTGCGTCCCGCAGAAGTGTTTTTGAAAATCTTCGCTGCGGCCTTCACTCATAAATTTTATCGGTATACCCGAAGTGTTTGAAGTAATAAGTGTACCAGGGGTTCTGTGTTTGTCAAGATTTTCAAACACCTGTTTTTTGATGTCCAAACGTTCCACAACTACTTCGATAATCCAATCTGCATTTTTTACTTTGGAAATATCATCTTCCAAGTTTCCGGTGGAAATGCGCTTTGCAAAATCTTTGTGATAGAGTGGGGCTGGGTTGCTTTTTATGGCTTTCAGTAAATCGTCGTTCACTATTCTATTTCGAACCACTTTATCCTCTAAGGTCAATCCTTTTGCTTTTTCGGCATCGTTCAGTTCGCGGGGGACAATATCCAGCAAAAGCACTTCCACGCCAATGTTGGCGAAATGGCAGGCAATGCCGCTTCCCATAATTCCGGAACCGATTACCGCTACTTTGTTAATTCTTCTTTTTGACATGTTCTTTAATTATGAATTATAAATTATGAATTCGAAATTGTTGAATTCACTCTTAACTAATTAGATATCTATTTAAATCAGAATTTTCCTAATTCTGAATTTCATTCTGAGTCGAATATTTTTTTTGAATTGATGAGTTCGGAAATGGTATGGGCCACTTTTTTAAAAGTTTGCAGCTCTTCCTCAGAAATTGTCTTTTGAACGGCCTCGTCAAAACCTAACACAACGTGTTTTGAATAGTCGCGCATTTCTATTCCAAAAGGCGTTAAATGAATTAATACCCCGCGTCCGTCATCAGGGTTTGGCTTTCGCTCAATCAATCCTTTTTCTTCCATTGATTTCAAAGTTCTTGAAAGGCTGGTTGCTTCCATTCCCATTTTGGGGCCAAGGGCAGTGGAGGGAGTTCCCTCTTCCGGGTCAATGCTTATGAGTGCAAAACCGGTTGCCATAGTGCTTCCTTTTTTTCCAGCCTCTTCATTGTACATTTTCATAACGCTTATCCACGTTGAACGAAGTATGTAGTCAATTGTTTTTTCCTTCATTTAATGTAATTGAAAATTGGAATTCCAAATATACATAATTTTACTATGCATGCATAGTAAAATTTGTTATTTCTTTGTTATGAAAAGATGATTTTTAAGAAGAAACGAACTTTAGCCCAACAATGGAAAGTATAAGCGTTGAAATAAAGAATACCCGCCAAAAAGTGGCCGGTTCGTTAAAGTAAAAAATACCAACCAAAACGGTGCCCACAGCGCCAATACCGGTCCACACTGCATAGGCAGTACCAATGGGAAGGGTTTTCGTAGCTTTTATAAGTAAAAACATACTGATGAAAAGACAGATCAAAAAACCACCAAACCACAGTTTTGAATCCCAACCGCTCGTTTCCTTTACCTTTCCGAGACAGGCGGCAAAAGCTACTTCAAAAAGGCCGGCGATTATGAGGATTAGCCAGTTCATTGGTTATTATTGGTTTTCACAAATATAAACGTTTTATCATCTAGTATGATGAACAATTTCTGTTTCCAATATTTAATAGAACTTTAATCAGGAGTTATGGCACTTATAAAAAGAAAAAATATTTACCTTCTAAAAAAACTACCATATATTTATAAAGACTTTGAAAATGTAAATCAAGTATGAAGTTTTGTCTAAATAGATAAACCGAAATTGTTTTATGAAAAATCCTTTTCAGAAGAGTAGTTTAAAAAGCCGTGCGGTTATTCCATCGGTTTCTACAGGTTTGGGGACTTTTGGAGGTGTTTTTACTCCTTCTATACTCACTATTCTCGGCGTTATTATGTATCTGCGCTTTGGTTGGGTAGTAGGGAATGTTGGACTTTTAGGCACACTTATAATTGTTACTCTCGCCACTTCCATTACTTTTTTGACGGCACTCTCCATAGCAGCTATTGCTACAGATCAGCAGGTCAGGACGGGAGGAGCATACTACATGATCAGCCGTTCTTTGGGCATTGAACCTGGGGGCGCTATCGGGATTCCTTTATATATTGCGCTAGCTCTTTCAGTTGCACTTTATACTGTTGGTTTTGCTGAAAGTCTTGTAAGTGTATTCCCTACGTTAGATTTTAAAATTGTTGGTTTATTGACCACTGTCGGGGTTGCTGCCTTGGCTATGATATCTGCCAAAGTAGCTATTAAGGCGCAGTATTTTATAATGTTTGGTATTTTGCTCTCATTACTTTCCTTAATTTTTGGCAGCCCCATAGAAGAAACCACAGTTGAAATGTGGGGTGCTTCGGAAAGGAATTCTGAAAGTTTCTGGGTTGTGTTCGCTGTATTTTTCCCTGCTGTAACAGGTATAATGGCTGGAGTAAATATGTCCGGCGACCTTAAAAACCCTTCCAAATCCATTCCGCGTGGAACCTTTGCTGCCATTGGCGTAGGCTATGTAATTTATATGGCATTACCTATTATGCTTGCAAACCGCGCGGATGCCCTTACACTTATAGAAGACCCATTAATTATGAGGAAGATGGCTTATTGGGGCGATGCTATCCTTATTGGGGTTTGGGGAGCTACGTTATCAAGCGCCGTGGGAAGTATTCTAGGTGCCCCTAGAGTATTGCAGGCTTTAGCTCGAGATCGGGTTTTGCCCCGTTGGTTGGGTTGGTTGGGGCTTGGATCCGGAAAAGACGACTCTCCAAGGTATGGTACGCTTTTTACTATGACCATTGCCTTGGTGGCTGTGTATTTGGGAAATTTAAATATTATTGCACCAATTCTCACCATGTTTTTTCTCACCACTTATGGAGTTTTAAATGCCGTGGCAGGAATTGAGGGTTTATTGGACAGTCCCTCTTTTCGACCTTCTTTTAAAGTACATTGGATTTTGTCGCTTTTGGGAACTGTTGGATGTATTTCCGTTATGTTTCTAATTAATGCATTAGCTACCGGCTTGGCTTTCCTTTTTATTGTTATTATATATTTATGGTTGCAAAGCCGTGAAATGAAAACTGCTTGGGGCGATGTACGTCGTGGTCTATGGATGGCAGTAATCCGGGCTGGATTGTTGAACTTGGGACAAAAAAAAGAAACCAAAACTTGGCGTCCTAACCCTTTGGTGCTTTCAGGCGCTCCCACAAAACGGTGGCACCTAATTGATTTTGCCTCATCAGTTACCCATAATCGTGGTATTTTAACAATAGCAACGGTACTTACTAGCAAGAATATTAGCAGTGATAGGCGCAAAAAAATGGAGTATAATATCCAGGATTTTTTGGCAAAGGAAAGCACACGGGGTTTTGCCCGAGTTATTACTGCCAGCGATGCATTTAAGGGAGCGGTGAATTTTGTAAGATCCTATGGACTCGGAGTTTTAGTCCCTAATACCATAATTTTGGGCGACAGTGAAAATGAAGAGGTCCGAAAAAAATATTGTGATATGATTGCTCAGTTTTTTGAAATGAACCGCAATATTATCATTGTTCATGAAAATAAAGAAAATGGATTCGGGGACCGGCAAAAAATAGATCTTTGGTGGAGCGGACTTAAAGGGAATGGAGGATTTTTAATGGTCTTGGCCTATCTTTTACGCAGTAGCCTTTCTTGGTATGACGCCACGATAAATATAAAAATGATGGTCCAAAACGAAAAAGGTGCAAAGGAAGCACAGAAAAATTTATCAGCTGTCATAAAAAAATTACGCACTGGTGCCACTTTGGAAGTAATAGTTGCCAACGGTCGTACTTTTGATGAAGTTTTACATGAGTCTTCCGCAAATGCAGATTTGATTTTTATGGGAATGGCCACTCCCGATGAAAACTTTATGGAATATTACAAAACCCTGCAAGAGCGAATCCGTAGTTTACCCACAACCATTCTTGTTTTGGCTGCCGAGGAAATTTCATTCGGGGAAGTGCTGATGCAGCAGGATGCTTTTAGGAAAGATTAAATCTTTACCAATTGTTTTGTGGTAAATGTATTTTCCGAAGTTATTTTTATAAAGTAAATTCCTTGTGAAAATTCGGAGATTGTAAGCTGATCACTTCCGAGGATATAATCTTTTACTTTTCTACCTTGACTGTCAATAATTTCAATAGTACCTTCTTTCAAACCTGAAATTTCAAAAGTACCGTTGGTTGGGTTTGGGTAGATTTTCAATTCTGTAATTTGGTTTTCTTCGGTACCTAGGGCGCAGGCTGCTTCTACTTCTTCGCGGTTTTCACAACCTGTAGCATTTAAAACTATATTGGTATTTGCTGGATTAATATTTAAAAAATTACAAACACTTTCCACGGCGCATTGGGATAATAAAGAATTGATCTGAATCCATAGTTCTGTGATAGTTGTTCCATCTATGTTTCGAATACCATCAATATTTACAAGTTGGGTATTATTTGAAATATTTAAACGACCATTTATTGCGTTTATATTTTCGAATACATTTAGTGTTTCTGTTCGTGTATTTGTAATACTTAAATTTCCTTCAATAATATTGATGTTGGTCAAACTACTTATATCATAGAGGTTGAAATTTGCATTTATTGAAAAATTGCCATTGACCTCTGTCAGTGAGGTTAAACCTTCAAGTGATGTTAATGTTTGGTTGTCGTCAATCGATAATTCTCCAACTGAATTTAAATTTTCTAAACCTACTAGATTTGGAAGTTGATCATTTCGAGCTACTAATAATCTTGCTCCTGTAAAGGTTAAGCTCTGAAGGGAATTTATATTTGTAATTGAGGGGTTATTATCAATAGTGAAATCTCCTAGCACAGTTGTCAGGTTTTCTAAGCCCATTAGAGAAATTAATTCTGGATTATTTTGTAAAAGAATAGAGCTATTAATTTGTGTGAGTTGTTCTAAACCATTTAAATTTTCGAGACTATTATTATTTTCAACACGAAGATTACCACCAATAGTAGATAGGTTTTCTAATCCGGAGAGGTTCGGAACATTTATATCTCCTATTCTTAAATATTCTCCAACAGATTGCAAATTATCCAATCCTGATAGATCATTTAGAGCAAATGAGCTTATGATACTGAGATAACCGCCTATCTCTTCTATCTGCGAAAGCCCATTAAGATTAGTGATATTTGAAAAACCTTGGATTTCTACATAACCTTCAATAACAATACAACCAGGATAATCTGTTGGAAAATTATCAATTTAGGATTGCGATGAAAAAGTAATTCCATCCGGCAAACATTGCCCATTAACAAAAGACAAATTCCCAATCAACAAAACGGCAAGAAATATTTTTAAGGTAATTTTATTCATTCCTAAAGATTTTTGGCAATATAGATAAATAATAAATTACTTATTGTTATGCTCATAAATCTTATTGTATAAATCTATATATTTCTCCTTAATCACTTTCCGTTTCATTTTCATGGTAGGGGTAAGGTGGCCATTTTCAATACTCCACACATCGGGTGTTAATTCAAACCTTTTAACCCTTTCCCACTTGCCGAAACGTTCGTTGTAAAAATCAACTTCTTTTTGGATACGGTCTATTACGGCTTGGTTTTTTACCAGTTCTTTTGGATCTGATGGTATATCCCTGCCTTTTTTATTGCCCCATTCCTTTATAAAATCAAAATCGGGTTGGATGAGTGCCGCCGGCATTTTTTCGCCTTCGCCAACCACCATTATTTGGTCAATAAAACGCGATTGTTTCATGGCGTTTTCCAAGAGCTGTGGTGCTACATATTTTCCGCCACTGGTTTTAAACATTTCCTTTTTACGGTCGGTAATTTTCAGGAAACCTTCATTGTCCACTTCGCCAATATCTCCTGTGTGGAAATATCCGTTTTTTAAAACTTCATCTGTCTGTTCCGGATTTTTATAATAACCAATCATTACTTGCGGGCCTTTTATTAATATTTCGCCATCTTCAGCAATTTTTATTTCGGTTTCTTTTAGCGCTTTACCCACGGTGCCTATTTTAAATCCGTGATTTCGCATATCGTTTACTGAAACGACCGGGGAAGTCTCGGTAAGCCCATATCCTTCCATAACCGGGATTTGGGCGGCATTGAATACCCGCGCCAATCGTGGTTGCAAAGCCGCGCTACCGGAAGCGATGGCTTTTAAATTTCCACCCAAGGCTTCGCGCCACTTGCTGAAAATTAATTTATTGGCAAGCTTAAGTTGCGTTTCGTACCACCATCCATTTTGTCCGTAGGGTTCATATTTTAAACCCAGCTCTACGGCCCAAAAGAAAAGTTTTTTCTTAACACCGTTGAGTTCGGCACCTTTCGCATAAATTTTATCATATACTTTTTCGAGGAGTCGGGGAACGGCACTCATAACCTCAGGTTTTACTTCCTTTAAATTTTCACTAATGGTGTCCAATGATTCGGCAAAGTAAATTTCGACCCCACAAAATTGGTACATATACTGAAGCATGCGTTCATATATATGGCAAACGGGCAGAAAACTCAAGGCTTTCGATTTTCCGAGATCAATTGGTAACCTTTGTGCGCTATATTTTGCATTGGAAGCAATGTTTTTATGCGAAAGCATTACGCCCTTTGGCTTTCCAGTGGTGCCCGAAGTATATATTAAGGTAGCCAAATCGTCTTCGTGAATGGCTTTCTTTCTTTTTTCCACTTCATCTTGGTTGCTATCGTCCTTACCTTCTTCCAAGACTTCAATCCAGTTTTTTGCTCCATTTATTTCATCAAAAGTGTAAACTTCTTTCAGCGAAGGTACATTAGCACGAATTTGCTGCACCTTATCATAAACTTCCTTGCAAGATGCAAAACAGTAAATGGCTTCGCTATGATTGAGTACAAATTCGTATTCATCTTCCGAAATTGTGGGATAGATGGGAACGCCCTGTGCGCCGGTCTGCATAATGCCAATGTCGCAAATATTCCATTCGGTGCGGTTGGTCATTGATATAATCGCAATTTTATCATTGGGCTTTACGCCCATTTTTATAAGGCCACGGCTGATTGTATTGGCTTTATCTATATATTCCTGGGTGGAAGTGGCTTTCCATTCGCCATTGTATTTTGTTACAAGTGCTTTTTCCTGCGGGTAGGTTGCAAGCTGATAATATGGAAAGTCGAAGAGTCTTTTTGGATCTGTCATGATAGTGTGGTTAAGGAAGTGAAAATAGCAAAATTTTTTATAGTTTCTATCTGAAACAAAAAAAGGAATAGCATTTTGAGCCATTCCTTAAATATACATTTTTTGAAGAAAAATTTCCCCACTGAAAAATTGTTATTTTTTATTTTTTTCAATCCATTCTCTACCATTTACTAAAGCATGCACCCAAGGTGAAACTTCATCGTTTTTTCTGTCTTTGGGATAATACGCCCAATTCCATGGAAAAGTAGAGCGTTCCAAATGTGGCATCATCACCAAATGTCTTCCGGTTTTGTCGGTCATCATTGCAGTGTTGAAATCACTTCCATTCGGATTTGCGGGCAGTTTATCGTACCCATATTTTGCCACAATATTGTAGTGGTTTTCTGCTTTCGGAAAACTGAACTTTCCTTCCCCGTGTGCAGCCCAAATTCCCAAAGTGCTTCCCGCAAAACTTGAGAGCATAACAGAGTTATTTTCTTGAATTTTTACAGAAGTAAATGTACACTCAAACTTTCCGGTATCGTTGTGAAGCATTTTTGGTTTCTCTTCATCCTCGGGGTTTAGCAGACCAAGTTCCACAAAAAGTTGACAACCGTTGCAAACTCCCAATGAAAGCGTATCGTCCTTTGCAAAGAAATCCATTAAAGCTTTGTTCGCTTTTTCATTGTACAAAAAGGAACCGGCCCAACCTTTGGCACTTCCCAAAACGTCGCTATTACTGAATCCGCCTACGGCCACAATCAAGTTTATGTCTTCCAAGGTTTCGCGGCCCTCAACAAGATCGGTCATGTGTACATCTTTTACATCAAAACCTGCCAAGTGCATCATATAGGCCATTTCGCGCTCACTGTTGCTTCCTTTTTCTCGGATTACGGCTGCTTTAGTTCTCTGGTTGCTGAGCGGAGCCGAAGCGTTATTTCGGCTTCGCTCAATGAGCGGAAGTTTTCCTGTAAAATTCTTTGGAAATTCAAACTTCAAGGGCTGATTTTTATAATTATTGAAACGTTCCTTCGCCAGTGTTGAGCCACTTTGATTTTTGTCCAGTAAATATGAAGTTTTGTACCAAGCATCACGCATTTCAGATATATTGAATTCTAATTTTTCTGAATTGTTTTTTATTGAAAGCGTTTCCTTTTCTAAAACAGTTCCAATTTTTTTGACATCAATTTTAGTTGATAAAAACATTTTTTCAACGGAAGCATCATCCGAAGCTTGAATTACAACTCCAGCATTTTCAGAAAAAAGCAATTTCACTAAATCATTTTCGCCCAAAGTTGAAAGATCCAAATTTGCTCCCAAGTTCACATCTGCAAAGCACATTTCCAACAGGGTAATTATCAATCCGCCCGAGGCTAGATCGTGACCGGCAAGAATTTTTCCTTCCGAAATCAGTTCCTGTAAAGTATTGAAAACAGTCTTAACGTATTCAGCGCTTTTTACATTTGGAGCATCTTTTCCAATGGAATTTAAAATTTGCCCAAAAGAAGAACCACCCAGTTTAAATTCATCCTGCGAAATGTTGATATAATAAATGCTGCCGCCATTTTTTTGCAAAACTGGTTCAACAACCTTTTTAATTTCATTACAATTTCCGGCAGCGGAAATAATTACCGTGCCCGGAGAAATTACTTCCCCATCTTTGTATCGCTGCTTCATGGAAAGCGAATCTTTACCAGTAGGGACGTTTATTCCCAAGTCAATTGAAAAGTCTGAAACCGCTTTTACAGCTTCATATAATCTGGCATCTTCGCCTTCGTTGTTGCAGGGCCACATCCAGTTTGCGGAAAGGGAAACACTTTTAAGTCCGTCTTTTAATGGTGCCCAAACCAAATTGGTCAACGCTTCGGTAATGGCATTTCGCGAACCAGCTGTAGGATCGATCAAAGCCGTTAACGGCGAATGCCCGATGGAAGTGGCAACGCCTTCCTTTCCCTGGTAATCCAGCGCCATAACCCCGCAATTGTTCAGCGGAAGTTGTAACGGTCCCACAGTTTGTTGTTTTGCAACGCGACCAGTAACGCAACGGTCCACTTTGTTTGTAAGCCAGTCTTTACAGGCCACGGCTTCCAATTGGAGTACTTGCTCTAAATATTCTTTTATTTTTGAAATTTCATAGTCAGGGTTTTTATAATTCCTGTTTATGGTTTTGTCTTTCATTATTGTTTGTGGAGAGCTGCCAAACATATCTTCCAAGGCAAAATCCATAGGTTTTTCGCCTTTTGGGTTTTCAAAACAGAAGCGCTTGTCACCCGTTACCTGTCCAACTTCATACATTGGAGAACGTTCACGGTCCGCCACTTTTCTCAGTTTTTGAATATCGGCTTCGCCGATAATCAAGCCCATACGTTCCTGGCTTTCATTGCCCATAATTTCCTTGGCAGAAAGGGTTGGGTCACCAATTGGGAGTTTATCCAATTCAATTCTACCTCCCGTGTCCTCCACCAATTCGCTGAGGCAATTTAAATGTCCGCCCGCTCCGTGATCATGAATGGAAACAATTGGGTTGTGGTCGTTTTCCACCATCGCACGGATTGCGTTTGCGGCACGTTTCTGCATTTCGGGGTTACTTCGTTGAATGGCGTTCAGTTCAATTCCGCTATGGAATTCACCGGTGTCTGCAGAAGAAACGGCGGCGCCGCCCATTCCGATTCTATAATTTTCGCCCCCAAGTACTACAATTTTATCCCCTTCGTGTGGCTTCCCTTTAATGGCTTGACTGGCTTTTCCGTAGCCAATGCCGCCCGCAAGCATAATAACTTTGTCGAAACCCAATCTTCGAGCTTCTTCTTCGTGTTCAAAAGTGAGCACAGAACCTGCAATTAATGGTTGTCCGAATTTGTTTCCAAAATCTGAAGCTCCATTGCTGGCTTTAATCAAAATATCCAGAGGCGTTTGGTACAGCCAATCGCGTTCTCTCATACTTTTTTCCCAAGGGCGGTTTTCTTCCAAACGTGAATAGGAAGTCATATAAACAGCCGTTCCAGCTAAAGGCAGAGAACCTTTTCCGCCGGCCAAGCGATCGCGGATTTCGCCTCCGCTGCCGGTTGCAGCTCCGTTAAAAGGTTCAACGGTAGTTGGAAAATTATGGGTTTCGGCTTTTATTGAAATTACACTTTTAAAATCCTTTTCTTCATAATAATCGGGCTTATCGCCGCTTTTAGGAGCCCATTGTTTCACGTTGGGCCCTTTTACAAATGCTACGTTATCTTTATAGGCGGAAACAATATCGTTGGGATTTATTTCCGAAGTTTTTTTGATGAGCTTGAAAAGGGAAGCAGGCATTTCATGGCCGTCAATTTCAAAAGTTCCATTGAAAATTTTGTGGCGGCAGTGTTCGCTGTTCACTTGGCTAAAACCGAAAACTTCGCTGTCTGTAAGTTTTCTTTCCAATTTTTTTGAAAGATTTTCCAAATATTCAACCTCTTCAACATTTAAAGCCAAGCCTTCCTTTTGATTGTATTCTGAAATATTTTCAATTTCCAAAATAGCTTCGGGCTGAACGTGGATATCAAAAAGATCCTGATCCAATTGTTGAAATTTCTGCGAAAGCATGGGGTCGAAAACCGTTTTTTCCATAGCACTATTGTGAAATTCCTCTATACGTATAATTCCGTCAATACCCATATTTTGGGTAATCTCCACGGCATTGGTACTCCATGGGGTGACCATGGCGGCGCGCGGACCAATAAAAAAATCCGCCGTGTTTGTAGACAGGACGGATTTTTCTATTTTCGGTTTATTGCCGAAAAGCCATTCCAATTTTTTTATGTTTTCTTCTGAAATATTTTCGTGGGTTTGGACAGCAAAAACAGTGTTTTCAACGTCTCCAAAAAAGTGAATCATTCTTTAAAAGTTTGTGTGATTTTTCAAGTTGCAAAGGTAACCAAATTTAGAATATTATTGCTTTAATTGTTCTTATAGAGAAGCAATTTTGCCTCAATATTCCCATAGAGATCAGAATATGGGTTTCCGTATTGGAATTTATAGCGTATATTAACCGCTTAAATTAATCAGAAAAAATATTTATGAAATCAAAAAAATTACTCCTGGCACTTGCTATTTTATTTAGTGCGGGGCTTTTTGCCCAACAAAAATTTGCACCCGAGGAAATAATTATCGGGACATTTATAGGAAAAACCATTCCTCTTAGAGATTTTCCAACCATGGAAAAAAACCTTAATCTTGATCCTAAAACACTAGTAGTTGTTCCTAACGAATCAACTACTCAAATAGAGATCAATGAAGGGGCTCCAACAATCATTGATAATCTTCAGACTACACTGGGAAGCGTGGTGACAATGCCTGTTGAACAAAATTTTATAGGGGCTTCCTCTAATGAATCTGGATTTTATCCACCTGATCCAACAGGGGCAGTAGGGCCAAACCACTACGTACATTCTGTAAACTCACTTGTAAAGATTTTTAGCAAAACAGGAACTTTATTGGTAGGACCTACCTCTTTGGGTACATTTTTAGGTTTTGGCGGAAACAGCGGAGATCCCATAGTTTTATACGATCAATTGGCAGATAGATGGCTAGTAAGTGAATTTGGCAATATCAATGGCGGTAACTCTTTAGCTGTTGGAGTATCGGCAACTAACGATCCTACTGGTGCCTATAATGTTTATCAGTTTGCCTTTAGTGGCTTTCCTGATTATCCACATTATGCTGTATGGCCTGACGCCTACTATGGAACTGTAAATTTGGATGGACAAACCACCCGTGCATTTGCCATGGATAGAGACGTTATTCTTGCAGGAGGACCTAGCCCTGAAATAGCAATTTTTGCACTACCTGGAATTGTTGTTAATCCAAATCAAGTAAAGAGTCCAGAAGCAGCAAATCTATTAGGAACTACAATTCCTGCAAACACACCTGGTTATATCACTTATCTTCAGGATGATGCATGGGGTGGGGTTTCCTTTGATCATTTGAAAATTTGGGAGATAGAAACTGATTGGGCTAACCCAGGAAATTCTACTATTTCCTCTCCCTTAGAAATACCAACAGATCCTTTTGATGCCGGCGAAATATTTGGTCAGGGCGCAATAAACCAACCCGGAACCAGCCAAAAACTTGCTGGTCATGGAGGAATTATATCCTTTGGGGCAAATTATAGAAGTTTTGGCGATCACAATTCGTGGTTAATTACATTTAACACATTTGTAGACAATAACGATACCGGAGGAATACGTTGGATTGAGCTTCGAAACGATTCCTCAAACCCTTGGTCTATTTATCAAGAAGGAACCTACGCTCCAGCAGATGGGCATAGCAGATTTATGAGTAGCTCTGCAATGGATCAATCTGGAAATATTGGCCTGGCTTATAGTATTGGAAGTTCCACACTACCTGTGGGAATTCGATATACTGGCCGTTTTGATGGCGACCCATTGGGAGAGATGACTGTAGCCGAAACAACCATTGTTAGCGGTGTAGGCGTAAGGACGAATACATATAGATATGGAGATTATGGACATACTACCATGGATCCTGATAACTTTACCTTTTGGCATACAGCAGATTTTTTCTCTTCAAATAATGCTTGGAGAACTCAAATTGCGTCTTTTAGAATTTCAAACGGATTTGCTGAGGACGTTGGTATAATTAACATAGTTCAGCCAGATAACGGTGTGCTTGGCAATAATGAAACCGTAGAGGTGACTATTAGGAATTTTGGTTCGAATACACAAACAAATATTCCCATTGAGATAAGAGTTGATGGTAATTTAGTTGCCTCCGAAAACTTTATTGGAAGTATAGCAGCCAACCAAACAGCCAACTATACTTTTGTTCAAAATGTTGATTTATCTACTCAGAACCAAACCTATTCCATTGAGGCAAAAACCACTTTATCTGGAGACCAATTTGCAAACAATAACGCCTTTACCAAGGAAGTAACCAATCTATATGCAAATGACATAGGTGCAACCGAAATTACATCACCCGAGACCGATACAGGTTTAGGTCTGGAAACCATTTCTGCAATTATTAAAAACTTTGGAGCTGATCCACAATCCAATTTCCCGGTTCAATATGTAATAAATGGTGGTACACCCGTTGTTGAAACATTTACTGGAACGGTAGCGCCGCAGCAGGAAGCTACTTTTGATTTTAACGAACAAGGAGATTTCACAGCCTTGGGTACTTATAATTTAACGGTTTCCACTATGTTGTCCGGAGATGGGAATGCTGCAAACAATTCAGTTTCTACTACAATTGATAATTTGCTGTGTCAACCTTCTATGAATTGTTCCGAAGGGGATGGGTTCCGTCTGTTCTCAGTTGCGGAAATCAATAATCCTTCAGAATGTGAAGGATATGCGGATTTTTCTAACTTAACAGCAAATTTGGCTCCTGGAAGCACAAATAGTTTAACTATTACCACCCATTATGGAGGTCAATATGTAATGGTTTGGATAGATTATAATGATGATTCCACATTTACCAATGATGAAATTGTTGTTGAAAATTATCAAATTGCACCAGGTCAAGGTGCGGGTAGTTATACAGAAACAATGGATCTGGTTGTTCCAGCTTCGGCTACTATAGGAGAACACAGAATGCGCGCCAAAACAAATAGGAATGCACCAGTTCCTACTAACGGTTGTGCGCCTACTCCACGTGGTGAAACTGAAGATTACACAGCAAATATTGGTGTATTGGGAATTGATGATATAGCAATCCGAAATTCTGAAATTCTTATAACCAGTACAGATAATAAACACTTCGATATTTCCTTGGTTTCTGACTATGATGGATTGGCATATATGTCAGTATTCAACATGCTAGGCCAAGAATTAGGTATCAAAATGATTGGAAAAGCTAAAGGCGATGATTCGCATAAGCTTAAATTGGATATGTCTTTTGCCTCAAGTGGTGTATACTTATTGAAGGTTGGAGGTGAGTTTACCAAATCAACAAAAACTGTTAGAATTGTTGTGAAATAATTTTAATGGAGTAGAATAACAAGGAGAGTGGGCTAGTCCCACTCTTTTTTTTTGCCCCAATACTTTCTAAAAATTTATTTTTTCTTTATAAATCATTAAAAACATTTAAGTTAACAGCACTTTACAAGCTCAAGATTTGAAAATAAAACTGTATCTTACCTCTCCAAAATAAAAAACCTAAAACTTATGAGAACAAAAAAATTACTCTCTGTGCTAATGCTACTGTTTTCTGTAGTACTTTTTGCACAAGAAAAATTCCCCCCAGATGAAATTATTACAGGAACATTTATAGGAAAAACCATTCCCTTGCGCGAATATGCCATCAAGGAATCCAATCCTAATCAAAGCATCAAGGAAATTGAAATTTTCCCCAACGGCTCGCGTTACAATCCACAGGTTAACGAAAACGCCTTGCCTAAAGGTATTGCCCAAAACGTTCAGAAAAAATTTGGAGGTGTACAGACACGGGCTTTAGAACAAAACTTTATTGGAGCATCTTCGTCTGAATCTGGTTTTGTACCACCAGATCCTACCGGAGCTGTAGGGCCCAATCACTACGTACATTCCGTAAATTCAATTGTAAAGATATTTGATAAAACAGGAAATTTGCTAGTTGGTCCAGTATCATTGGGAGCTTTTTTAGGAATTAGTTCCAACTCGGGAGATCCAATCGTAATGTACGACCAGTTGGCCGACCGTTATTTTGTAAGTGAATTTGGCTCCTTAAGCAATTCATTGGCAATTGGGGTTTCAGATACAAATGATCCCACGGGCGCATATAATGTGTACCAGTTTTCATTGGATGCTTTTCCAGATTACCCACATTACAGTGTATGGCCAGACGCGTATTATCTATCTGCAAATAAAGGTGGTACCAATAAAGTATATGCCATTGAAAGGGACGTAATACTTGCCGGAGCGCCAAATCCACAAATTGTAGGATTTCCACTTCCCGGGGCTGTTCAAAATACAAATACTGTTTATAGCCCAGAGCCGGCTAATTTATTGGGAACCACAATTCCTCCCAACACTCCCGGTTATATAACCTATCTTCAGGATGATGGCTGGTCCGGTGTTACTTTTGACCATTTAAAGGTTTGGGAAATAGATGTAGATTGGGCAACCATAGGAAACTCAACCATTTCAGCCCCTTTAGAAATACCTACAGACCCATTTAACTCAGTCTTTGCGCCATTTGGTTCTGGCGATGTACAGCAACCGGGAACAAGTCAAAAAATAGATATGATTGGCGGAGTAATTTCTTATGCTGCCAACTATAGAAGTTTTGGCGATCATAACTCATGGGTTATCACCTTCAATAACGATATTGATGGCAATGATACTTCTGGGATACGCTGGATTGAATTGAGAAATGATGGCACCAATCCTTGGTCCGTTTATCAGGAAGGAACCTATGCTCCTGCAGATGGCAATAGCCGTTTTATGGGAAGTGCTGCCATGGATGCCGCCGGAAATATAGGCCTGGCATTTAATGTTGCAAGTGCTACCTTGCCTGCTGCCATTCGTTTTACGGGTAGATTTGACGGCGATCCACTTGGACAAATGACAGTGGCCGAAACCGAAATAATTGCCGGTCCAGGCGTGCAAACGTTCACTAATAGATTTGGGGATTATTCACACCTTACCATGGATCCAAATAATTTTACCTTTTGGCATACTGCAGAATATTTTTCCTCAAATAATAACTGGAGAACCCAAATTGCTTCTTTCAGCTTATCGGGCGGTTTTGGAAATGACGTGGGGGTGAATGCTATCATTCAACCAGAAAATGGAATCCTTACAAATTCAGAAACAGTAGAAGTTAGTATCAGAAACTTTGGAGCTAGCACTCAAACAACTATTCCTCTGGAATTGCGTCTTGACGGTACGTTGGTTGCATCTGAAACCTTTACGGGAACCGTTGCTGCCAATGAAACAGCAACTTATACTTTTACCCAAACGGTCGATTTATCCACTGCTGGGCAAACATATTCCCTTGAAGCCAGAACAGTTTTACCTGCGGATGAATTCCCGGGAAACGACCCATTTACCAAAGAAATTACTCATTTATTGGCAAACGATGTGGGAGTAGTTGAAATTACTGCCCCAGTATCTGATGAAGGGCTTACTAATTCAGAAACCATAACAGCAACCCTCAAAAATTTTGGAGCCAATCCGCAATCAAATTTCAATGTTCAGTATGTGATAAATGGAGGAACGCCAGTAGTGGAAAATTTTGTGGGACCCATTGCCCCTGAACAGGAAGTTTCCTTTAGTTTCGCTCAAACCGGAGATTTTTCGGCGCTTGACACCTATAATTTAACAGTTTCTACTTCTTTAGCGGGTGACTTGGATCCAACCAATGATTCCGCAACGGTTGTAATTGAACACCTTCTTTGCCAGCCAGTTATTGATTGTTCAGATGGGGATGGTTTCCGATTATTTTCAGTAGCTGAAATAAATAACGAATCTGGATGTGAAGGATATGGTGATTTCACAAATTTGGTTGCCAATCTAGCACCAGACAGTACCAATGATTTAACCGTAACTACAAATTATGGGAGCCAATATATAAAAGTGTGGATTGATTATAATGATGATTCAACTTTTACTGCCGATGAAGTAGTGGTCAATAACTATCAAATTGCCCCAGGAGAGGGTGATGGAGTTTTTACAGAAACTATGGATTTAGTAGTTCCTGCTGGTGCTGCATTAGGCCCACACAGAATGCGTGCTAAATCCAACTTCAACAACCCTGTGCCTGTAGATGCGTGTGAAGTAACTACCTATGGCGAAACAGAAGATTATACAGCTAATATAGGAACTTTAGGTGTGGATGATTTTTCAATCAGAAATTCTGAATTGATTATATCCAGTAATGACCAAAGGGAATTTGATATTGCTTTTCAATCTGTATATACCGGAAAAGTATATGTTGCGGTTTATAATATGTTAGGACAGCAACTTGGTATAAAAATGCTTGATAAAGTAGATGGTTCATATAAAGTGGAACTCAATATGTCCGAAGCGGCAAGCGGAGTATATGTTTTGAAAGTAGGAGGTTTGAATACTACCGCCTATAAAATAGGAAGGATTATTGTAAAATAATTTCTAAAATATTTTTATTTAAAAGAGCGGGCAATGCCCGCTCTTTTCATTTTATTTTTTCTGAAGCAAGGAAATATAAAACCCGTCAAACCCAGTTTTGCTGGGCATTAATTTTTCTTCGGATAACAAGGTAAAATCCTTTCCTTCTTCGCGCGCTAAAAATGCCTTTACTTGCAATTCATTTTCTGAAGGAAGAATAGAGCATGTGGCATAAACTAACTGTCCGCCAGGTTTTACCATTCTTGAATAACTATCCAGCAATTCTTTTTGGGTAGCTCTAATTTTATCCAAAAATTCTGGTTGCAATTTCCATTTGGCATCTGGATTTCTTTTTAAAACCCCCAACCCTGAACAGGGCGCATCAATCAAAACCTTGTCTGCCTTATCTATTAATTTTTTTATCACTTTCGTGGAATCAATAACACGGGTTTCAATATTGAAAATATCGTTTCTACGGGCACGGCGTTTTAATTCATTCAATTTATTTTCATAAATATCCATGGCTATCAACTGCCCTTTATTTTCCATCATGGTTGCAATGTGAAGACTTTTTCCACCTGCCCCTGCGCAAGCATCTATCACACGCATTCCGGGTTTTGCATCGAGGATTTCGGCAACTTTTTGCGAAGCAGCATCCTGCACTTCAAACAAACCATTTTTAAAGGCGTCCGTAGTAAATACATTGCCTCTTTCCTTTAGTTTTAGGGCATCGGGATAACCTTTGATGGTTTCTGTTTCAATTTCTAAATCTGCAAGTTCGTTCTGCAATTTTTCTACGGTGGTTTTCAAAGTATTTACCCTTAAAACCACATCGGCCAGCTGGTTTAGGGCTGCAATCTCCTTGTCCCACTTTTTGCCGAGCTCTTTATGTCCAAGATCGTCCATCCAATCGGGGATAGATTCGCGGTATTTTCGGATTTTTGAAAGTTCATCAAATTTCCCTTTTATACGGCGGGTAGGGGTGTCCTCAAACTGTTTCCATTCGGGGATGGCAATTCCATTCAAGGTTGCCCAAACCGTAAATAATCTAAATAGATTAGAACGGTCAAAAGGTTCGCGCACTTCGGCAATTTCAGAATAAAGCCTTTTCCAGCGGACAATATCGTAAGTAGTTTCGGCAATAAATCCTCTATCGCGTGCTCCCCATCTTTTATCGCGTTTCAATGTATTTTTAAGGACTTTATCGGCCTGTTTATTTTCATTGAAAATTTGATGAAGAGAATCTATAGTGGCGAATACTAAGTTTCGGTGTAATTTCATTTTTCTTCTAAATTGACTGCAAAGGTATCATAATTTAGATTTACGATGTGCGATTTAGGATTAACGATTTTGAAATATAGTTTTTGTCCTTCGTAATTTAAAGTTATTGTTACTTTTGGGGAAAATAAAATATATGCGCTTTGTCATTATTATTCTTTCTGTTTTCGCCTTTTTTTCCTGTGAAAAGAAAACTGAAATCGAATTCAGTTCAGTAAAAATAACCCCAGTTTTTGTTGATAGTTTAAGTATTCGGGCAATAGCCCCCGTAGACGAAAACAGCGTCTGGTTTGCCGCCGATAAAGGAAAGGTAGGTTTTATTGATGGCGATACCCCAAAATTGGCCAGTATTAAATACGGCGATTCATTATTGCATTTTCGCTCCATTGCTGTTACTAAAGAAGCGGTGTTTGTATTGAGCATTGCCAATCCTGCGGTGCTTTACAAAATTGGTTTCAACGGGAAGGAAGCAACCAATATTGAAGAAGTTTATACCGAAAAAGGAGAGGATGTTTTTTATGATTCCATGAAATTTTGGAACGAAAACGAGGGAATTGCCATTGGCGATCCCGTTGAAAACTGCATGTCGGTAATTATAACCCGCGATGGCGGTAATACTTGGAAAAAAATATCCTGTGAAAATCTGCCGAAAGCTGAAAAAGGCGAAGCGGCCTTTGCTGCAAGCAATTCAAATATTGCAGTATTTGGGAACAATGCTTGGATTGCCACAGGCGGAAAAAAATCGCGGGTAATGCACACTGCCGATAAAGGCGAAACCTGGGAAGTTTTTGATACGCCAATAATACAAGGGAAAGCCATGACAGGCATTTACAGCATCGATTTTTTGGATGAAAAAAATGGAATTATTTTCGGAGGAAATTGGGAAGACAAATCTTTTAATAAAGGAAACAAAGCCATTACTCAAAACGGAGGTAAAAGTTGGAAACTTATTAGTAACGGCAAAGAACCGGGTTATCGTTCTTCGGTGAAATATGTGCCCGGCACAGAAGGGCAGGGGATAGTTGCCGTTGGCTCGCCCGGAATTTCCTTTAGCGGCGACGGCGGAAAAAACTGGAAAGAACTTTCAAAAGAAGGGTTTTTCGCTATTGAATTTGTAAACGACAGTATTGCCTTCGCTTCGGGAAGCAACAAAATTTCGAAATTGGTCTTTAAGAAATGATTTTATTGAAGAAACATTTTCAATTGTACTCAACACTATAAAAAGTTGGGAGGCTTTTACGCCTCCCAATATATTTAAATACTTTCCACAAAGTCTGAAAAGACTTTTTTATGACCCTCAAGATCCAAATTTGGAGAAAGTGACACGCGAACAATATAATCTTTGTCGCCTTCTTTGGTCGTCCCTTGAGTAGATGTTGCTGGAACTGTCCAATAACATCCTTTCAACTGTCCATAGCTCACACAGAATTTACTTTCATTGGGGATTTCAGTAATCATTAAATTGATTAGTTTAAGATTTAATGCTCTTTTATAAGTTTCTCTTTCTTCATCAGTATTCCCTTTGGTGGGAAGATCCAATGAAAAAACAGAGGGTGTAAATCCTTGTTCTGCCAATTCTTCTGAAACAAAATTGATTTTCGCGGCTGGTAAAGTTTTGTGGATAAAGTTTACAAATTCACGCGTATTTTTATAAGCATCAATAATGCGTTGATTCATTGAAGGTAATTGCTTTGCTAATATTTCATATTGAAGTGCGGTAGCTTCATTATCGCAAAGACTTAGATGCAATTCTATTTTTTCCATCAAGGCATCCGTTTTTTTATTTCCCACCACATATCCAGCAGTACATTTTCCACCACTTGGAAATTTTGATCCACTGGCGTAAGAAATGGCCCTAACCGTAGAGAGTATTTCCCCATTCCCTAAAAAGTGATAGTTGGGACAAAAGGTTTGATCCAAAATAAAGA
Source organism: Flavobacteriales bacterium (assembly GCA_038215845.1). Lineage (GTDB taxonomy): Bacteria > Bacteroidota > Bacteroidia > Flavobacteriales > Flavobacteriaceae > Aequorivita. Next base: position 21,787 of record JBBQQN010000048.1, read on the forward strand.
CCGGGTCGATAGCAGTTTTCCCTGTTGCCGTTTTACGTTCTTCACTTAAAACTTTTTTCAATTTTAAAAGATCCGGAACTTCAACTCTAGGGTTGGTAGGGATTTCGGCGATGATGTATGGAACAGCATCTTCCTTGGCAATTTTAGCTAAAATGGCATCAATACTTTGAACCATCTCATTATCACCATCCACCAATAAATCCACAATTTCAACATTATCAAGGCAGGCCGCAACGCGTCTTGCTTGATCATTTGTTCCACCATAACAATTGGGAGGGACAATAAATTTTATAGGCTTTCCTTTGTGCTTGTCAAGGGCATCGTGAACTAGCCCCATCATAATTGCATATTGCATAGATAGTCCACTAGAAGCAACTAAAGGCTGCGCAGTTGTGCCCGTAATTTCTTTAAGGGAATCGAGAACACTTTTTTTGTCGGTTTCAATATTAGTTTTGTTCGAAGTAAAAGAAGTAGTCTCTGTAAGCGACTTTAAGGCGATAAAACAATTGGCTGGCGTCATGGCAATAGTCTCTCTTCTTCGCACATGCTGAATGTCTGAAATATAACTTTCATTCTTTTCACCATTTACTACTAAAATACTACCAAGTATTCCATGAAGGCTGATGGAAAAATCAATATTAGGGCTGAGATCCATAGTACCGATTTCATCGTTTTGTGAAATGAATATGGTATTACCGTTAAATTCAGAAATGGCGGCTGTGTTATCAACCTGCTTTAAATCGAATTTATAGCCATAAACAAGCTTTACTATTTCGGCGTCAAAATAATTAGGTAGTTCACCTGTGTATAAAATTTGAGTGTTTTTATCATCTAATAAATTTTTCCGCAAAATTGAAAAAATAGGAATTGTCTTTGACGAAAAACTTATTACATTTTGTGGTTTCAGATTATTTAAGTTGGCAATACCCCATTCCAGTACACAAGATAGAGGGTGGCCTAAGCGAATATAGTCATATGCTGTAGGTAATTTATTTAGTGCAGCTGTTTCAGAATTATTGGCTTTAAATAGAGCTTCAAACTGATCCAAGAATTGCGTTTTCGCCAATTTTTCGTCATAAATATCCAATCGATGGGTGGTGGTATTTAACCAGCCAGCGGGCATATTTTCCAATACATCTTTAATATAATCCAACATTTTTTTTTCTTTCATAATTGTACCTTTAAGTAGGCCGATAACTTACATTAAATAGATTTATTTTAAAAGCGATTTAAGATTTTGTTGGGATGGGGGAAATGGGTGTGGTGTCTCATTACCCAGATTTTTCAAAACAAATACTTACTTTTGAAAATCCTCAGGGATTTTCTAGATGAGCACAGACCCAACAATGGTTTTTACATGGGGTTGTGTAGAGTACTTTTTCACGTCATCCAGATTTCATATTCGACTATGACTGTCCAGATTCCGTAAACTTTTTTCAAAAAATACTTCTTTCCATAGGCACTTCCCGTAAATTTCAAATAGGATACAGCAACAACACAATTTTCATAATTATTATCAAAAATAGGTTCACTTATTGAAATAATATTTTGTCTTTGTTTTGTCTTTGTGAATAGTTGTTCAGCGTCATTTTTAGTCAAACATTTTTTACTTTTAATAAAATCCTCACCGTAATTCAGTTCGTTTATTAATTCCGCATTCCAAATCCCAATTCTACTTTTTGATTCATTTAGTTCAATTTCGTTTAGGATGTTTTCGGGGACATTAAGTCCAGTTTCTACTTTAAAAACTTCTGCATCGAAGAAGGTTTTTGGTTTTTCACATTGGACATACATTCCTCGTACACCTTTTCCAATTTCGTAGTCAATGATTTTTTTAAACACGTCAGATTCCGAGTTATTTTGTGAATAGCTCAAGGTTGTAAATAATATTAGAAGTATGTTTAAAGTTCGTTTCATCGTATTGTACACAACGGCTCGGCTATGAGTATTTGCGTGGGTTAATACAAACTTTTCCAAATACACCAATTTAGAAATTCCGCAGAAAATTTCAAAGTATGCGAGTAAAAGCAATTACTTATAGCCATTGTGCCTGTTGCACAAGTTATCAATTTTCCGTAATTTAATGTATGCAAGGAAAAAAGATCTACCAAGAAAAGCTCTTCAACGATTTCCTTTTGAGTGAGCGCGTCCCGGAGCACAATTTTTATCGACGGCTTCAGTCGGTCCTGGACCTTAATTATTTATAT
>JBBQQN010000049.1:0-23639 GCA_038215845.1 Flavobacteriales bacterium
AACCTCCTTACAATATCAATAAATTGACGCAGCAATTCGCAATTGAGCGACTAGATAATATTATAAAAATTAAATCTGATATAGCCTTACTAAATGATGAAAAAATAGGCTTACTTAAAGCTTTGGTTAAAGTAATTTTTATTGAGAAAGTGTATCCAACAGATGCGAATTTCATCCTCATAAAAGTGGACAATGCCGAAAAACGCTATTCACAATTGTTGGATTATGGCATCGTGGTGCGAAACAGAAGCTCACAACCGCTTTGCGAAAACACCCTTCGTATAACTATTGGTACAGCTTCAGAAAATAAAGAACTAATCACCATTTTAAAAACATTGAAATAATGAAGAAACGCGTATTGTTTATAGACCGCGACGGTACTATCATAAAAGAAACCGTGGATGAGCAAATTGATGCTTTTGATAAAATGATTTTTTATCCGAAAGTATTCACCTATCTGGGCAAAATCGCGAAGGAATTGGATTTTGATTTGGTGATGATTACCAACCAAGACGGCTTGGGAACCGCTGCATTTCCAGAGGAAACCTTTTGGCCCGTGCATAATTTCATTATAAAATCCTTTGAAAATGAAGGAGTGTCGTTCAGCGAAGTATTGATAGACCGAACCTTTCCAAAGGAAAATGCTGATACGCGAAAGCCGGGCATTGGCTTATTGAAAAAATATTTTTCTGAGGAATATGATCTTCAAAATTCATTTGTGATAGGGGATAGGTTAACCGATATGGAGCTTGCCAAAAATCTTGGTTCCAAAGGAATTTTCATCAAAGACAATACCAATTTGGGTGCGGGCGAAATTTCCTCGAAAGCTGAAGAGCTTCAAACATCCATCGCTTTGGAAACCAATGATTGGCAGCATATTTATGAGTTTTTAAAACTGAATAAACGCCTTGCTGAAATCGACCGCAAAACAAACGAAACTGATATTTCAATAAAGTTAAACCTTGATGGAACCGGAAAAAGCGATATTAATACTGGTATTGCATTCTTTGACCATATGCTGGACCAATTGGCTCGACACGGCCAAATGGATCTAGAAATCACCGTAAAAGGCGATTTAGAAGTAGATGAGCACCACACCATCGAAGATACAGCTATTGCGCTGGGTGAAGTTTTTAATAAAGCGCTTGGGAGTAAGCTTGGAATGGAGCGCTACGGATTCTGTTTGCCAATGGACGACTGTTTGGCGCAAGTTGCGATTGATTTCGGCGGACGCAATTGGTTGGTTTGGGATGCAGATTTCAAACGCGAAATGATCGGCCAAATGCCAACGGAAATGTTTTACCATTTCTTCAAAAGCTTTACCGATGGCGCAAAAGCCAACCTCAACATTAAAGCCGAGGGAACCAACGAACACCACAAAATAGAAGCAATATTCAAGGCTTTTGCAAAAGCAATAAAGATGGCAGTTAAACGCGATGCCGAAAAAATGATTTTACCATCGACTAAAGGAATGTTGTAAATCGAAATACGAGCGACGAATAAAGAGTTGAAAAGTTTGAAATATAAAATATGAAAATTGTAATTATTGATTATGGTGCGGGGAACATACAAAGCATCAAATTTGCTTTGAAAAGACTCGGGGTTGAAGCTATTTTGACCCATAACGAAACTGAAATTCGAAATGCAGATAAAGTTATTTTTCCCGGTGTGGGTGAAGCGAGTAGCGCGATGCAAAAGTTGAAAGCTAGTGGCTTAGACAAAGTTATTCCCACATTAAAACAGCCCGTTTTGGGAATCTGTTTGGGAATGCAATTGCTCTGTAATTCTTCCGAAGAAGGAAATACAAAAGGCTTGGGCGTTTTTGATGTTGATGTAATACGATTTTCTAACGAAGTAAAGGTGCCACAAATTGGGTGGAATCAAATTCAGAACCTGAAATCAGAGCTGTTTCAAAATATTGCAGAAAACGAATTTATGTATTTGGTGCATAGCTACTACGTGCCGCTATGTGAAGGAGCCATTGCAACTTCAGACTACGGGATTCAATATACTTCGGCGTTACAAAAAGGCAATTTTTACGGTTTGCAATTTCACCCGGAAAAAAGTAGCACTGCAGGCGAACAAATTTTAAAGAACTTTTTAGAACTATAAAATGCGAATAATACCAGCAATAGATATCATAGACGGCAAGTGCGTGCGCCTTTCAAAAGGCGATTACAGCACGAAAAAAATTTATAACGAAAATCCACTAGAAATCGCCAAACAATTTGAAGCCCACGGAATCCAATATTTGCATTTGGTAGATTTGGACGGCGCCAAAAGTAAGCACATTGTAAACCATAAGGTTTTGGAAGAAATCGCTTCGCAGACATTATTAAAAATAGATTTCGGCGGCGGTTTGAAAACCGATGAGGATTTACGTATTGCCTTTGAATGCGGCGCAAACCAAATCACAGGTGGTAGTATTGCTGTTAAAAACCCTGATACTTTTAAAAGTTGGTTACAACAATTCGGAAGTGAAAAAATCATCTTGGGTGCTGATGCAAAGGATGAAAAAGTCGCAATAAGCGGTTGGACCGAAGATTCAAATGAAGCTTTAATACCCTTTATTCAAAAGTATATAGAAGAAGGCATTAGCTACGGAATTTGTACAGATATCAGTAAAGATGGAATGTTAGAAGGCCCATCTTTTGAATTATATAAGAAAATTTTAAAATCGATTCAAATGTCTAGTCGAGCGCCGCGCCGCGCTGAGCCCCTCGCAGGGGCGAAACCTACTTTTAAATTAATTGCCTCCGGTGGGATCTCCACTTTCGAAGAATTGCCAAAGTTAGCTGAAATAGGCTGCGAAGGAGTAATAATCGGTAAAGCTATTTATGAAAACAGAATAAGTTTAAAACAACTCGAAAACTATATTTTAAATGCTTTGTAAAAGAATAATACCGTGTTTGGATATAAAAAACGGCAGAACCGTGAAAGGAATAAATTTCCTCTATTTACGCGACGCCGGAGATCCTGCAGAACTTGCAAAATTCTATTCTGAAAACGGAGCGGATGAGTTAGTTTTTTTGGATATTTCAGCAACCGAAGAGCGAAGAAAAACTCTTTCCGACTTGGTTTTAAAAGTCGCTGAAACCATCAACATCCCCTTTACCGTTGGCGGTGGCATTTCTTCAGTAGAAGATGTGGAAATTCTTTTGAACAATGGAGCGGATAAGGTTTCTATAAATTCTTCCTCAATAAAAAATCCGCAATTAATAAATGAACTGGCCTCAAGGTTTGGTTCACAGTGCATCGTAGTGGCAATTGATGCAAAACAGATTGACGGAAACTGGAAAGTTCATTTAGTGGGCGGGAAGGTGCCTACCGAGTTGGATTTGTTTGAGTGGGCAAAAGAAGTAGAACAGCGCGGTGCTGGAGAAATTCTTTTTACCTCTATGGATAACGACGGCACTAAAAATGGATTTGCAAATGAAGCTTTGTCAAAACTTTCAACTGCTTTAAATATACCAATAATCGCTTCTGGCGGTGCTGGAACTAAGCAGCATTTTACTGATGCCTTTGTTGAAGGAAAGGCAGATGCCGCTTTAGCTGCCAGTGTTTTTCACTTTAAGGAAATCACAATATCAGACTTAAAAAAGGAATTACAAACACAGGGAATTCAGGTTCGAATTACAACTTAAGAACAAAAAAAAAATAAACGATGAATATAGATTTTAAAAAATACAGTGATGAGCTAGTGCCAGCGATAATTCAGGACAATTTAACGAATAAAGTGCTAATGCTGGGTTATATGAACGAGGAAGCTTTTCTGCAGACAAACCAATCAAAAAATGTCACTTTTTTCAGTAGAAGTAAACAACGACTTTGGACAAAGGGCGAGGAGAGCGGGAATTTTTTGAACTTGGTTTCAATTTCTGTGGATTGTGATAATGACTCGCTTTTGATAAAGGTAAATCCCACAGGTCCCGTCTGCCACAAAGGAACCGATACCTGCTGGAAGGAAGAAAACGTTTCGACCTTTGGATTTATTTCGGAATTGGAAAGGGTCATTCAAAATAGAAAAGCCCATGCTGAAAATGACGATTCCTATATTTCGTCCCTTTTCCGAAAAGGGATCAACAAAATAGCCCAAAAAGTAGGCGAAGAGGCAGTGGAAGTAGTTATTGAAGCCAAGGACAACAATGACGAACTATTTTTGGAAGAAAGCGCAGATTTGCTGTTTCACTATTTAATTTTATTGCAGGCCAAAGGGTATACGCTGAAAAATGTAGAGAAAAAACTTCTGGAAAGGCATGCGGCAGATTAATATTTAATTGTAGTTTGGGTTACAAAATCATTTCTTCATTTTAATTACCTTTAAAAAATAATCTATTGTTTATGGCTGCCAAAAAAAGAAGAAAACAGAAAACCTCAAAAATCCAACCCATAAAAGCAAGAAATCTTTCCCCGGGAACTGTAACCTACACCGGTAAAAAAGTAACCACCGCAACCCAACTCGACATTATTGATTATTCAAAGGAGCATTATGATCGTTTTGAAACCCACGTTATTCAAGACGCGTTTAAGTACGATGATTCTGTGCACATTACTTGGATTAACGTAAATGGTCTAAGCAACACCGATGATATTATTACTCTCGGAAATCATTTTGAGCTACACCCATTAATTCAGGAAGACATCGTTACTACAAATCAACGCCCAAAAATTGATGAATATGATGATTATCTTTTTCTGGTTTTTAAAATGCTTCATTACGATGATATGGAACAATTGACCAATGAGCATGTAAGTATGGTAATGGGAAAGGATTATGTTATAACCTTTCAAGAGGCCGAGGGTGATGTTTTTGGCGATTTACGCGAAAGACTGGAGCACGGAAAAGGTAGAATAAGAGGAGCGGGAGCAGATTACCTGATGTTTGCTATATTGGATGCTATTGTAGATAATTATTTCACGGTAATCGAATTTTTAAGTAATAAAATTGAAATTCTCGAAGACAAGCTTTTTGATGATAAAGACAGTGATAATATTACAGAAGAAATTCAAGATCTTAAGAAAGAAATTTTAAAGATTAGAAAGGCAGTAGGACCGTTGCGTGAGGTAGTTAATCGACTAGAAAAAATAGAGACTCCCCTTATTGAAGAAAGAACCAACAAATACATCCGGGATCTGTATGATCATATTATTCAAGTAAACGAGAGTGTCGAGATTTATCGTGATATGATTTGGGGTCTGATGGATATGTACATGACCACTATAAGCAACAAAATGAATGAAGTGATGAAAGTGCTAACCATCATGGCTTCCATATTTATACCTCTAACATTTATGGCGGGTATTTATGGGATGAACTTTGATTATATGCCCGAACTGCATCTTAAATTCAGTTATTTCTATCTGTTGGGAGCTATGGCAATAGTGTTTTTGGGAATGATTTGGTACTTTAAGAGAAAGAAATGGCTGTAAAAAAAGCGGAATACATCACAAGTTGTGGGTATTCCGCCGATAATGTTAATATTTTTTATTGAATCCAACCATTTCGTGCCGCACCCTTGCTATAAAAATATGAAAAGATGGCAATGGCAATTACAATAAGGGGCATTATAATGGCTTGAGGTCCCAAAACACCGATCATATTCATTCCAAAAATCCAATACCCCATCTGTAACAATATGGCTAAGAGCGAAATTAAAAAAATAGGAACGGCTAGTTTTTTTTGTGCCAAAAGTAAGATACTGGCCAATACGCCTCCAAAAACAGCAATACCATAAACTATTACTCCCCAAGAAGGAGCATTGTTCATTAATTCAACTTGTTCTGGTGGAAGTGCATCTTTAATTTCATCGGTCATCAAAAAGTTTTCCGATACCCAAAAAAAGATTCCTATTAGGTTCCATAACAATGCAATAACGGCGATTAACCAAAAAGCTTTATTCGGTTTGGTTGTTGTTTTCATAATATTTGGTTTTATAGTTGTTTCCATAAATGTACGTAATTTCAATTATATTTATAATTCTTAAAAAAACCTATGAGCACAATCCCGAAATCTTCGTTCGAATTTCTAATAAAACTTAAGCAAAACAATATCCGCGAGTGGATGCAAGAGCATAAAAAGGAATATTTGGGCAATGAAACATCGCTTAAAATATTCTATTCCGAAATAGAAAAGGGTTTGAATATAAAGGATGAAATTGCCAAAACTAAAATTTTTCGCATTAACAGGGATATTCGGTTCAGCAATGATAAAACTCCGTATAATGTGCATCGAAGCGTTAGTTTTAGTAGGGCAGGAGCGCAAAGGAGAGGCGGATATTATTTGCGATTGGAACCAGGGAACAGCTATATGGCAGGAGGATTTTTTGACCCAAGCCCAGCAGATTTGTTGAGAATCCGAAAAGAGTTCGAAATGGATTCTTCTGAAATACGCGAAATTTTAAATGCTCCTGAATTTAAAAAAGCATTCGGGAATTTCAATCAGGAATATGCTGTAAAAACAGCTCCCAAAGGGTTTAATAAAGAAGATAAAAATATAGATTTAATTAAACTGAAAAGCTTTTTCGTAAGGCACCCTTTTACCGATAAAGAAGTTTTTGCTGTAGATTTCAAGGAAAACCTACTTTACCATTATGAGCTTCTTCGCCCATTTTTCAATTATATGAGCGATGTGCTAACAACAGATTTAAATGGGGTTTCAACAATTAATTAGTACAGAATAAACATAAAAAAAAGCCTTCAATATGAAGGCTTTTTAATATCAAAAAAATGTGATTTTTTTATTTTAATCTGAAAGTTACCCTTCTTACCAATTGTCTGGCTGGAGAGGATCCTTTGTCGACTGATGCATCTTCACCGCCACCTCTATAGGATAACCTGTTTTCAGCAATGCCGGAAGCAAGGAGAATATCATATACTTTCTTAGCTCTTCTTTCTGAAAGGCTTTGATTGTATTCAGGATTTCCCAATTCATCAGCATAACCAATTAATTCAGCACTGGCAGCTTCATTTTCTTTCATGTATTTTATAAGATAATTAATAGCTTCCAAGGAATAGGTTTCCGGTTGGTCACTATTAAATCGGAAATAAACGTTTACATATCCTTTGTTCAAAAGATCAACAAGGTCAACACCCCCGCCTTTTACATAATCTTCTTCATTAACAAAACGCGCATCCAGAGATGATTCAATTCCGTCAGGAATTCCATTGTTGTTTTTATCTACTGCCACACCTTTTGTGTCAACCTCCATTCCGGACATTGTATTTGGTTCCCTATCTAGGTAATCTGGCACCCCGTCTTGGTCAGAATCTATAAGGTCTGTTTCAATTTGGGCCAGTCTTTCCTCTAAATCTGCCAGCTTTTCTTTCAGCATATTTTCAGGCGTGTACCAATCTGCGTGTTTTTCATTTTTTCCTAAGTAGAAGGTAAGCCCTGCGGAAAAATTAACCATCATCCCATCAAATCCTCGATTTACTGTATTTTCTGTACCATCCCATGTGTTGTTTTGTCCAACGTTTCCAATCACGGAAAGATCTGTAGTAAGTGCCACGCTATTACCCAATCTAATCTGTGGAGTAAAACCAGCTATTATGTTCATCATCCCATCATTGCTATCCAGTTCAAAAGGTTTTTTAGGACTTAATTGAGAATATCCACCACCGGCGTGGAATAATAGGCCAATAGTATTGGTCCAAGTTTCAAACTTTAAAACAGAGCCTATGTTTGCAACCCCTTGAAGTGAAGTGCGGTAATAATTTGATTCAAAAGGAAGGCTTTCACTACCTTCTTTTAAGGTGCTGTAGCCAAAATCCAATTTAAGTCCGAATCGATTGTTGAACATATAACGGGCTCCCAAACTTACCTGCCCAAAACTTGGCGTGTCTGTGTAATAGTCATCCGCAAATGGTCGAGAAGGTTTGTGAAATCCTCCGGAAACTTCGATGGACCATTGGTCAAAATCATAACTTTTTTCTTCCTGAGCAGAAAGTAAGGTTACAGTTAATAAAGATAATGCAAGTACTAATTTTTTCATATTGTAGGTTTTTTTGGCGAAAATACCTACAAATATTATGGTATGAAAGCTATTGGGTTTAATTAGAGCTTATTTAACACCCCTTAGCAATCGTGGATTTCTTTATGTTTTTACTGAGCTATCAAATAACTTGTCCTCTCAAAGTATAACAAGTTGTCCTTCAGGCGCTCCTTAACAACATCCATCATTCTTTTGTTGAGAGCCGAGGAATTTTGAATGTATAGTTCAAATTCTTCCAAAGTAAATTGACCCATAATAATGCCTTTTAAAGAATTCCTGAATTTCATATCCTTATGGATTGCATTTTCAATATAATCCAGCCTTTTTTCAATACTAAGATCATAGAATACATTTTTGTGCTTCCATATATAGTTTTTAAAGGCAGCCATAAGAAGATCACTTTGAAGTTTTATTACTGGCCTTAAAGTTTTGTTTTGAAAGCATTCATCTGCAGACATGGAAGCGTTTATTTTTGCAGAAGGTATTTGGGGGCGTATACTTAATAGCACACTATCACGTGGTTCCATAATATGGTGTTTTGTTAAAATTAAAGATTAACAACAGTGTTTTTTTGTTTTCCTCAATTAGTTATAAACCTTGTTTTCAACAAAACTATTGTTGTTATCTTTGAAAATAAAAGAAACAATAAACCTGCCAATTTCGCTGGGTTTGGGTCTATAAAACCATTATTATGAAAATATTCTCTTCCAAACAATTATATGAAGCTGACCAGATAACCGTCGAAAAACAAGGTATTACATCAGCAGATCTTATGGAACGCGCCGGCACCCAGATATTCAATTGGCTGCATCAACGCCTACAAGGTGCTCCTGTGCCAATACATATTTTTTGTGGAATTGGCGATAACGGCGGCGATGGCTTGGTGGTGGGACGCCTTTTGATTGAAAGTGGTTATACTGTAAAAACATATGTGGTTAACTTTAGCGACAAACGTTCCCAGAATTTTCTGCTCAATTATGATAAAATAAAGAACGTAACCAAGGATTGGCCGAAATTAATGAAGGGCGAAGCAGACTTTCCCGAGATCAATCCGGAAGATATAGTTGTTGATGCTATTTTTGGCATTGGCCTCAATCGTTGCCCAGACGGATGGGTTAAAAAATTGATCCACTATCTTAACGAATCAAAAGTCTTTAAGCTTGCCATTGATATCCCCAGCGGACTGTATGCGAATAGTGCTTTGGAGGACAAAGAGGCCGTTTTGAAAGCAAACCATACCTTGACTTTCCAAACCCCAAAGTTGGCTTTTTTCCTACCCGAGACAGCGCCTTTTGTTACTTATTTCGATGTTTTGGAAATCGATTTGGACATTAATTATTTACAGAATACAGAACCTTTGGCGCAGCTAATAACTAAACCTGAAGCACGGCTGTTTTATCAACCCCGAGAAAAGTTCACCTATAAAAACACCTTTGGCCACGCGCTTATTGTGGCCGGAAGTTATGGGAAAATGGGAGCAGCTGTTTTATCTTCAACTGCGGCATTTAGAATTGGAGCGGGCTTGGTTACTGCCTTTGTTCCAAAGTGCGGGTATCAAATTTTGCAGACAACATTGCCCGAAGCAATGACGTTGACCGATAAAGAGGAAACGTTTATCAGTGATATTGAAGTGGATTTTGAACCTTCTGCCATCGGAATTGGGATGGGAATTGGAAAGGACAAGGCCACCGTTGTGGCTTTAAAAAAATTCTTTAAAGATTGTAAAGCACCTTTAGTGATTGATGCCGACGCGCTAAATAATATTTCTGAAAATGAAGCTCTTTTAAAAGTTCTTCCGAAGAATTCAATATTGACCCCACATCCGGGAGAATTAAAGCGGCTTATAGGAGATTGGAAAGATGACTATGATAAGCTTGAAAGAACTAAGAAATTTTCTGAAAAGTACGAAGTGGTGGTTGTTATAAAAGGCGCCTACACCATCACTGTATATGGGGATAAATTATATATAAATGCCACGGGAAATCCAGGAATGGCTACTGCCGGAAGTGGCGATGCGCTCAGTGGTGTTATTACTGGATTGCTTTCGCAAGGTTACGACCCGCTTTTGGCTTCCGTATTTGGGGTTTTTCTCCACGGAAGTGCGGGAGATATTGCTTCGGAGCAACTGGGCTACGAGGCAGTAATGGCCGGTGATATTATAGATAACCTCGGGAATGCTTATCTGGATTTATTCGAAAGCGATGAAACTCCAGCTGAATCGTCTGAAAAAAAATAACCACCAATTCAGGAAATAATATCCTTCAATTGGTGGCTTAATAATTTATTGTGAAAGAGAATCTAAATAAGTTCGTCAAATAATTTTCTCAATGCCGGATCTGAGGGCCGTGGCGCATCTGCAGAAACAATATTGCCCTGTGGGTCAATCAATATAAATCTTGGAATACCCAAAATGGCATAATCTTCCACAAATTTTGATTTCCAGTTGTTATCTGCCATTAACTGAATGCCACCCAACTGCTTTTCGGTAACCATGCCCTTCCACTTATCATAGTCTTTTTTCTCGTCTATGGAGATGCTTACAAAAGCAATTTTTTTTGATTTATAATCTTCTTCAACTTTCTTAAGGGATGGTATTTCCCTTAAGCACGGACCGCACCATGTTGCCCAAACATCCACATAAACATATTTTCCTTTTAGGGACTCTAAAATGGTGGTTCCACCTTTATGGTTTTCAAAATCAAAGGTAGGGGACGGGTTGCCTTCCGTGATAGTTTTCAGTTTGTTATAACGCTTTGTCAGCATCGCAAGGTTCTCAGCATTTGGGTTGCTGCTTTTGTAAATGCCATAAGCCTCATCTAAACTAGCATCCGGCTTCAATCCATACTGAAGGTACGAGCTCATTATTTTATCCTTGGCATAGCCATCCGGCAAAGTTTCATTTACCTTTTTAAGGTACATTACCGTTTGGTTTTTATTGCCTCCTTCATAAGTTTCCTCGTTTACCAATCTGTTGAAATGGGTTTCAAGCAAGTTTTGATAGGCTGCCGAATATCTAAAAGCAAGCGTGTCATTATAATTTATGTCTTTCAGTGGAGCGTAAAAATCGGACGAAACCTTATAGTCCTCCTCTCCGGAGTAGTATCGATAGGCATCCTGATAATTTTCAATAAGGGCGGTTCGCGTGTATTTGTCTTCTTCTGCCAAAGCCTTGGTGAAATTTTCGTTCGAAATATTACTGGCCTTGTATAGGCTGTCCAGCTTTTTATCGCCTTCATTCAGTTTATTTATAAAAGTTTTTTCATCAGCAGTATACAATTCTTCAAAATTAAGATTGCTTTCGTTCCAAAGATATTTTGCGGCAAGAAAATTGTTTTCAGCAGCACCTTTTCCACTATACGCAATGGTTTCATCAAATTGGTTGGCATCCAGTTTTATGGATAGATTATCTCCTTTCTCCAAGTAAATTCCTGTTCGCTCACGGCCTACATAGAGGTCGTAAAACCCATCTTTTTTAATATGAAGGGTGTCTGAAAAAGTACCATTTTCGGTTATTGGCATTCGCAATTCAAAATCGTTGCCACGAACGAAAGCTGTTTCGCTTGTATTGTTTTCAACGGTTCCGGAAATTACGGCATAGGTTGGTTTTTCTTCCTTTTTGCAGGAAAACATCAATAGCACCAATAGGAGCAAAGTCAATTTTTTCATCATATACTTTTTTTAAATCAATGTAAATGTACGTATTGTGAAATAAATTGTAACAGTAGCCTTTTATATTTTTTTGTGAAAGGTTGGATTGAACTTTCGCAATTCGTTTTGTTAAAAAGAAAGAGGTGGAAGCCAATTAAAAAATACTATTTTTGTGATATTAACACCTACCCAATGCAAGACACCCATTATATAAGTTCGGAAATACTGGATTTAGCCATATTAAATGATATTATTGAAAACCACAAAAAAGTGGAACTTTCCGAAGAGGCTCAACTAAACATAAAAAAATCCAGAGAGTATCTTGTAAATAAGATGAAAGACAACGATACCCCTGTATATGGTATCAATACTGGGTTTGGATCTTTGTGCAATGTAAAAATATCTACCGAGAACCTTTCCCGCTTGCAGGAAAATTTGGTAATGTCCCATGCTTGCGGTACAGGAGAGTTGGTGCCAAAGCCCATTATAAAATTGATGTTGCTTTTAAAAATCCAATCCTTAAGTTACGGTTACAGCGGGGTGCAAATTGAAACGGTACAACGCCTGATAGATTTTTATAATAACGACATTTTACCGGTAATCTATTCGCAGGGAAGCTTAGGTGCTTCGGGCGATTTGGCTCCCCTTGCGCATTTATCACTTCCTTTGATTGGAAAGGGCGAAGTGTACATTAACGACAAGAGAATCTCCTCAAAAAAAATGCTGAAAAAGTACAATTGGCAGCCAATTATTTTGCAGGCAAAGGAAGGCCTTGCATTATTAAACGGCACACAATTTATGAGCGCCTATGGAGTACATTGCCTTCTTAAAAGCTATAAACTATCTTATATGGCTGACTTGATCAGCGCCGCCTCAATTGATGCCTTCGATTGCAATATGAGTCCGTATAATGCTTTGGTGCATTTGATAAGGCCACACAGAGGGCAGGTGAAAACTGCTGAGCATATTTTGGAATTTTTGGACGGAAGCGAAATTGGCCTTTCAGAAAAGAAAAATGTACAAGATCCCTATTCCTTTCGTTGTATACCACAGGTTCATGGCGCAACCAAGGATACTATTCTTTTTGCCCACAAAACATTTAAGACGGAAATTAATTCCGTTACCGACAACCCAAATATATTTATAAAGGAAGACCTTATTATTTCAGGTGGAAATTTCCATGGACAGACCTTGGCTTTGTCTTTTGATTATCTTGCCATAGCTATGGCAGAGTTGGGCAGTATTTCTGAAAGGCGAACTTATCAGCTGGTTTCGGGATTGCGCGACTTACCTGCATTTTTGGTGAACAATCCTGGGTTGAACAGTGGTTTTATGATCCCTCAATATACCGCCGCTAGTATTGTGAGCCAAAATAAACAGTTGGCTACTCCCGCTTCGGTAGATTCCATAGTTTCATCAAATGGTCAGGAAGACCACGTAAGCATGGGTGCCAATGGCGCAACTAAATGCCTTAGAATACTGGACAATCTGGAAACCATACTTGCTATTGAAT
This sequence comes from Flavobacteriales bacterium, assembly GCA_038215845.1. Taxonomy (GTDB): domain Bacteria; phylum Bacteroidota; class Bacteroidia; order Flavobacteriales; family Flavobacteriaceae; genus Aequorivita. The sequence continues at coordinate 13,153 of JBBQQN010000049.1, forward strand.
TGATGAATGCCTCACAGGCATTAACTTTTCGGGAACCAAAAAAATCTTCACCTTTAATTCATTCATTTTTGCAAAATTATAGGGAAGTGGTGCCCTTTGTAAGTGAAGACCGCTTACTGGCAGATGATATCCATGCTTCAGTTGCTTTCTTGCAAAGTTTTTCTATTTCTGAGGAAATCTTATTTGAGTAGTAGAATTAAATTTACTGACTGGCGGAAGTTTGGGAGATTATTTCATTTACCCAGTTTTTAGCTTCATCAATATTATGAAAATGTTTGAAGGGTTTTTTTAAAAATCGTTTTTCCAATATCACATTTGTTTCTTTTAAAGAACCTTCCACTGATACAATGGCAAATGCAACAAGGTTTTTAATTTCTGATGTTTTTAAGTAAATCATTGGATCCACGGCATATGAATTTTTCCGATAGGTAATATATCCGAAAGACTTTCCCTTAAAATACTTTTCTGATATGTCTATTAAAACATCATTGTATTCCGGAATCACAGTTATTCCTTCTTTCATTATCGCAACAACGAAATTATTGAAAACATTAACCTCTCCAAATTCATAAAATATTGCTTTTTTCATACTGATTCAGCTTCGTAATTAGTAAGTTACGCTTTTTTATTTATTTGAAATAGTCATTGAGGAAACTATAACAAAACAGCTTGAAATCAAATTAATTCAATTTCAAGCTGTTTTTGCTTTTAATATAAGGTGGAAAGCCTACGATTCGGTAGTTTTTTTTTGCTTTTTAATCTTAATGGTAAGCTCGTTCTTCTTTTCATCAAGATCCATGGTTATGCTATCTCCTTCCTGAAGGCTGCTGTTTATTATTTCCTCTGCAAGTGCATCTTCAATATATTTTTGAATAGCTCTTTTTAAGGGTCGAGCGCCATAAGCTTTATCAAAACCTTTATCTGCAATATAATCTTTTGCTTTTTCAGTTAGCTTAAGTTCATAACCCAATTCTGAAATACGAGTAAACAATTGATCCAATTCAATATCTATAATTTTATGGATATCGTCCCTTTCCAGGGGATTGAAAACCATAACATCATCAATACGGTTTAGAAATTCCGGGGCAAAAGTTTTCTTTAAAGCGTTTTCAATTACACTTTTGGTATGGGTTTCTTCCTGACTTTTTCTAGCCGCAGTACCAAAGCCAACTCCTTGGCCAAAATCCTTGATCTGTCTAGCTCCAATGTTTGAAGTCATGATAATAATGGTGTTTCTGAAATCTATTTTTCTTCCCAGACTATCGGTTAAATAACCATCATCCAAAACTTGCAATAACATATTGAATACATCGGGATGTGCTTTTTCTATTTCATCAAGCAAAAGAACGGCATAGGGTTTTCTCCTTATTTTCTCAGTCAATTGACCACCTTCTTCATAACCTACGTATCCTGGAGGTGCCCCCACAAGACGCGAAATGGAGAATTTTTCCATATACTCGCTCATATCTATACGCACCAGTGCAGTATCGGAATCGAACAATTCGCGCGCCAATACTTTTGCCAATTGAGTTTTACCAACTCCTGTTTGGCCCAAGAAAATAAATGAACCAATTGGTTTATTAGGATCTTTAAGCCCAGCCCTGTTACGCTGTATGGCTTTCACAACTTTTGAAACAGCTTCATCTTGGCCTATCACTTTTCCTTTAATTCGGTCGGGGAGGGCTGCGAGTTTTGTGCTCTCTGTTTGTGCAATTCGGCTTACCGGAACTCCGGTCATCATAGATACTACTTCTGCAACATTTTCTTCGGTAACGGTTTCTTTATGGAGTTTTGAATCTTCTTCCCATTTTTCCTGTTCAGAGGCTAACTCTTTTTCCAGATTTTTTTCGTCGTCACGAAGCTTTGCTGCTTCTTCATATTTCTGTTTTTTAACAACATTATTTTTAAGCTCACGAACCTCTTCCAATTTTCCTTCAATCTCAAGAATCTTTTCCGGAACATGGATATTTGTAATATGAACTCGGGACCCAGCTTCATCCAATGCATCAATTGCCTTGTCTGGTAAAAAGCGTTCCGTCATGTACCTGTTGGTAAGTTTCACACATGCATCAATTGCCTCATCGGTATATTGAACGTTGTGGTGACTTTCATATTTATCCTTAATGTTTTTAAGAATTTCAATGGTTTCTTCAACTGTAGTTGGCTCAACTAATACTTTTTGAAAACGTCTTTCCAGAGCGCCATCTTTTTCTATATATTGGCGATATTCATCCAAAGTTGTGGCACCAATACATTGAATTTCACCTCTTGCTAAAGCTGGTTTGAACATGTTTGAAGCATCCAAGGAACCTGTAGCGCCACCGGCACCAACAATGGTGTGGATTTCATCAATGAAAAGAATAATATCGTCATTCTTTTCAAGCTCGTTCATTACGGCTTTCATTCGCTCTTCAAATTGTCCGCGATATTTGGTTCCTGCTACCAGGCTGGCCAAATCCAGTGTAACAACTCTTTTGTCGTAAAGAATTCTTGAAACTTTTCTTTGAATAATACGAAGGGCCAAACCTTCGGCAATGGCAGATTTACCTACCCCAGGTTCACCAATAAGCAAAGGGTTGTTCTTTTTTCTTCTGCTCAATATCTGTGATACCCTTTGTATTTCGCTTTCGCGGCCCACTACTGGGTCCAGTTTTCCTTCTTCGGCAAGAGCTGTTAAGTCTCTACCAAAGTTATCCAAAACAGGGGTTTTGGATTTTTTGTTCGTTTTTGATGCTGTACCAGAAAAAAGATTTTCCTTGTTGGCATCATCCGCTGAAGTGTCGTCATCGTTCGGAAACGATTCGGCGCTTGGGGAATCTATATAGTCATCATCATTTGTAATCATAAGTTTGAATTGGTCTTTAACCGCGTCATAGTCCACCTTCATTTTGTTCAACAGTTTTGTTGTAGGGTCGTTTTCATTCCGAAGAATGCACAGTAATAAGTGGGCAGTATTGATGGAAGAACTTTGAAAAAGTTTGGCTTCCAAAAATGTTGTTTTCAATGCCCTTTCAGCCTGCCTTGTTAAGTGAAGGTTTTTCTTATCGTGTGTGGTAGTAGCAATCTCTGGGTTCGCAGGGCTCAATATTTCTACTTTTCTGCGCAAATGATTTAAATCAATCGCCAGGGCGTTTAAAATCGTTACTGCTTTGCCATTGCCGTCGCGCAAAAGGCCAAGCATTAAGTGCTCGGTACCAATAAAATCGTGACCTAGCCTTAAAGCTTCTTCTTTGCTATAGGCAATTACATCTTTTACTCTTGGGGAAAAATTATCATCCATATTTAAAATCCTCTCTGTCTAAAAATACTAAAATTACCCATAATAGGGCAAAAACTATTCCTATTTGTTATCATTTTAGTAAAAGGACAAAATATCTCATGAAAATCAAAACAAATTCCACTATACTTATTAACGGTTTTGAGCGTCATTTTTGTTAATAAATTAGTGAATAACACCTAGCAAAAACGGGGGTTAAACTACCGAAAAAGTGTATCTTGCTTCATTAGTTTAACCACGATAAATAAAGAATTTTTTTATGGCTGAAGGCGAGAAATTGATCCCTATAAACATTGAAGATGAAATGAAATCGGCTTACATCGATTATTCGATGTCCGTCATTGTGTCACGTGCACTGCCAGATGTTCGCGATGGTATGAAACCCGTTCATAGACGGGTTTTGTTCGGTATGCATGAACTCGGTATTAGAGCTACAGGGGCACATAAAAAATCCGCAAGAATCGTTGGGGAGGTACTCGGTAAGTATCACCCACATGGCGATACTTCAGTTTACGATGCCATGGTACGTATGGCGCAGGAATGGAGTTTAAGATATATGCTTGTTGATGGACAAGGTAACTTTGGTTCTGTTGATGGCGACAGCCCGGCAGCAATGCGTTATACCGAAGCTAGAATGCAGAAGATTTCTGAAGATATGCTTGCCGATATCGACAAAGAAACCGTAGATCACCAATTAAATTTTGATGATACTTTGAAGGAACCCACAGTTTTGCCAACAAGGGTACCTGGACTTTTAATAAACGGTGCTTCCGGAATTGCAGTAGGGATGGCTACTAATATGCCCCCTCACAATCTTACCGAAGTAATTAATGGAACCATTGCCTATATTGAAGATAACGATATAGATATTGATGGCTTAATGCAGCATATTAAGGCCCCCGATTTCCCAACTGGCGGAACTATATATGGTTATGAGGGCGTTCGCGAAGCTTTTCACACCGGCCGCGGCCGTGTTGTTATGCGCGCCAAAGCAGGTTTTGAGGAAGTTAATGGACGTGAATGCATCATAGTTACTGAAATTCCTTATCAAGTGAACAAGGCGGACATGATCAAAAAAACAGCTGATCTTGTTAACGATAAAAAAATTGAAGGAATTTCAAACATACGGGACGAAAGTGACCGCAATGGAATGCGTATTGTTTATATACTGAAACGTGACGCCATTCCAAATATAGTATTGAATACATTATATAAGTATACCTCACTTCAATCCAGTTTTAGTGTAAATAATATTGCTCTGGTAAAAGGCAGACCGCAAATGCTCAATTTAAAGGAGCTTATTCACTATTTTGTGGAACACCGCCATGAAGTGGTAGTACGCCGTACCGAATTTTTGCTCCGCAAAGCCGAAGAACGAGCGCATATTCTTGAAGGATTAATTATAGCTTCCGATAATATAGATGAAGTTATCCGTTTAATCCGTTCTTCTTCCAATGCAGATCAGGCCCGCGAAAGGTTGATGGAAGCTTTCAAACTTTCAGAAATTCAAGCCAAGGCTATAGTTGAAATGCGCCTTCGTCAATTGACAGGGTTAGAGCAGGACAAACTGAGAAGTGAATATGAAGAACTGATGAACACTATTCAGGATTATAGGGATATTCTTGCGAGCAAAGAACGCAGGATGGAAATCATAAAAGAAGAATTACAGGAAGTTAAAGCCAAATACGGTGATGAACGCCGCTCGGTTATTGAATACGCTGGAGGCGACGTAAGTATTACAGATCTTATTGCCGATGAGCAGGTGGTACTTACCATTTCTCATGCAGGTTATATTAAACGTACTTCTCTTTCAGAATACAAAACCCAAAATAGAGGAGGAGTAGGGCAAAAAGCTTCGGCCACCCGTAATGAAGATTTCTTGGAGCATCTTTTTGTAGGGACAAACCATCAATACATGCTTTTCTTCACCCAAAAAGGAAAATGTTTCTGGATGCGGGTATTTGAAATTCCTGAAGGAACCAGAACTTCAAAAGGAAGGGCTATTCAGAATTTAATAAATATTGAACCCGATGACAAGGTAAAAGCCTTCATCTGTACCCAAGATTTAAAGGACGAAGAATATATAAATAGCCATTTTGTAATTATGGCAACCAAAAAAGGACAAGTCAAAAAAACACCATTGGAGCAATATTCACGTCCGCGGACCAATGGTATCAATGCCATTACCATACGGGAAGGCGATGAATTGCTGGAAGCGAAATTGACCACGGGCGACAGTCAAGTTATGCTTGCCGTACGATCTGGAAAAGCCATTCGCTTTGAAGAAGAAAAGACCCGCCCAATGGGAAGGAATGCTTCAGGTGTTCGTGGAATTACCCTAGGAAACGAAAATGATGAAGTAATAGGAATGATTGCAGTGAACGATCCAAAATCTAACATCCTTGTAGTTTCGGAAAACGGTTACGGAAAAAAATCTTCCGTGGAAGATTATCGTGTAACCAACCGGGGTGGAAAAGGTGTGAAAACCATAAACATTACCGAAAAAACCGGTAAATTAGTAGCAATAAAAGATGTTATGGATGAAGATGATTTAATGATCATCAACAAATCCGGAATAGCTATTAGGATGGCGGTAGACGATCTTCGCGTAATGGGCCGTGCAACACAAGGGGTGCGGTTGATTAAAGTAAGGGAAGACGATGCTATTGCTGCCGTTGCAAAAGCAATGAAAGATGATGATGCTGATGCCGAGGAAACTATAATAGATAGTGACATTGAAGAGGATGGCACTACTCTTGATAATAACGAATCTCAAACCGAAATTAACGAATAAACTTTAAAACAATGAAAAAACAACTATTGATAGCCGGATTGGCTTTTGTCACTGCTGTTTCATTCGGACAGAAGAAAGAAATTAAGAAAGCAGAAAAAGCTAATAAATCGAATGAATATTCGGAAGCTATTACTTATTTGAATGAAGCAGAAAGCCTTTTATCTTCTGCAGATAATGATCTTCAGGCACAATTTTATGCTGCTAAGGGAGAAGCCTACTTAGGTACTGCCGGCGAAGATTTAAAGAAATTGAAAACCTCTGCCGAAGCTTTCAGTAAAGCAATTTCCTTAGACCCAGCAATGGAAGCGCAATTAAATGAATCCCTTCAGAATCTTAGGGCTAAACTTATAAATAGTGCTATAAAAGATCAGAACAGTGAACAGTATATGAAGGCTGCCGATAAGCTTTACACAAGCTATATGATAACAAAGAAAGACACGTCAGATCTTTATTTTGCTGCAGGAAATGCAGTAAATGCTAAAGATTACGAAGTGGCTTTAAAATATTATCAAATGCTTTTGGATTTAGGATATACTGGAGAAACTTCTGAGTTTGTTGCTACCCGTAAGGATACCGGGGAAGAAGAAGCATTTGACTCAAAAAACCTTAGGGATATTGCAATCAAAACTGGCGAATTTATAAAGCCTGATATACGGGTAACCTCTTCTAGAAAAGGAGAAATATTGAGAAATATGACCTTGATTTATACTGAGCAGGGCAATAACGAAAAAGCCGTAAGCTTAATGAAGCAAGCAAGGGCAGAAAATCCGGACGATGTTTATTTAATGAGAGCAGATGCCGATATGTCCTACAAAATGGGCGATATTGAAAAATACAACTCGATTATGAGCAAGATTGTAGCCTCAGACCCGGAGAACCCAGAAATATATTTTAATCTTGGTGTTGGAAGTGGTGAAATTGGCCAAACAGATAAAGCCATTGAATACTATAATAAAGCACTTGAGCTAAAACCTGACTACGAAGCTGCACTTATAAACCTAGCTGTGTTGAAACTTTCAGCAGAAGATAAAATAGTGGAAGAAATGAACGGGTTGGGAAACTCTTCGGCAGATAACAAAAAATACGATGAGTTGAAACAAAAACGTAACAGCATCTATTCAGAAACAGCACCCTATCTTGAAAGAGCTATCAAGCTAAATCCTAATAACCCTGAAGTTATAAGAACCCTTATGAATATCTACGGGCAGGTTGGGGAAGATGCCAAATTTAAAGAAATGAAAGCTAAACTTGATGCCTTGGAGAATAAAGGATAAAAATTCCTTTTTCTGAAAATAAAATAAAAACCCCCTGAAATTTCAGGGGGGGTTTTATTTTTATATAATTCTTTTAATGACCCGTAATTTATGGGTATGGTCCCTGACTTCATAATTAAAAATCCCACTATGGTCGAGCCTATCTATCCTTACTTTTCCATGGGCATGTATAATGTAGTTGTTCTTCATTATGATCCCTACATGGGTAATTTTTCCTTCCTCGTTGTCAAAAAAAGCTAGGTCCCCAGGTTCACTCTCCTCAATAAAACTAAGGGCTTCCCCTTGGGTTGCTTGTTGGCTCGCATCGCGGAGCAACTTATAGCCATTCAATTTATAAACCATTTGCGTAAAACCGCTGCAATCAATTCCAAACGGACTTTTTCCGCCCCATAAGTAGGGTGAATTCAAATAAAGTGCAGCCGTTTCAATAAGATGTTCCTTTGGAAGAATTCCGGAAACAGATTTCCCTTCAAAGTGATTTTTCAAATAAGGAGAAGTTGATATAGGACTCCCCATACAAACCGAAATCAGTTCATTTTCTGAAGTAGTAATAACCTCTATTAAATCTGAGGAAAGTTTTAGGGGCAGTAGTTCAAAAGCCGCGTAATCTTCTTCTGAAATATTTAGGAATTGCTTATTGTCGATCCATCCTTCATAACCATCAAAAGCCAACCGGATACGGCTCCATTTTTTACGAATTTCCAATATTTTAAAATGTTCACCATAAAGTACTTGGCTAACCATTTCACTTAAATCGGAAGCTTCCCCTCGAAGAGGAACAATGCTTAAATTGCAGATACCGTAATCCATTTAAATATAATTATTGACTACAGTTTCCGTTCAAAATGTCTTGTTGGGAAGGATTGTATAAATTATTGAATACATCAAAATTTCCGGAAAGACCATTGTTAAAAATTAGAGCGTTTAAACCGCAAAAATTGATAAGATTCTCATTATACATGATATTAATATCCCCCCCAACCGTTTGTAAATTTAAGAAAAAATAAATATTAGAATTAGCCAGTCCTTGCATATTCAAGTTGCCAGCAACAGAAGTTAGGTTAGTAAAAGCCAATATTGAAATTTCTGGATCAGAAATTGTAGAAGGCTGGACTAAAGAAATTTCTCCAATAGCATTAAGGATTAGAAAAGCATTTATAGTTTGTAGACTTTCATTATTTGTGATAGAAATATTGTCAGCAGATTCAATGGAATTAAAGCCAGAAATTGATATGAGATTTTTATTATCGAAAATCCATATATAACTGCAACTGGATAAAGTATCAAAGCCTTCCAGATTTTCAAATGCACTATCGCTAATAAATATTGATTGGGCACTTTGGAGATTTGCGAATCCAGAACCAAGAAAAGTGAGTGCGCTATTGTATGAAATTGAAATTATGCTAGTGACCGTTTTTAGTCTTGAAAGTCCATTGATATCAGATAATTCATAATTACTGTTGATTTCGAATGAATTTCCTATTGATTGAAGGTTCAAAAGAGCATTTACGTTTTGTAATATAAAGTTATGGGACAATTTAAAAGACCCCGCAACGTAATTTATATTTTCCAGTCCACTAAGATTTACGAGAGATTCATTGTAGGTTATAATTAAATCTCCATTAATTACGGAAATTTTTTGCAACCCATTTAAATTTTCAATGCCAGTTCCAGAAATTGTCACATTTCCACTAACTGCTTTAATATTTGAAAGACCATTTAAATTTCTCAAATTAGGCACGCCCAATGAACCACCGCCTACATCTATACCGATTTTCAAATCATCATTTATCTTTGTAAGACCCAAGAGGCCATCGACACTTGTTAAACTTTCAGATGAAATTATTAACTTACCTCCCAAAGAAGTTAGATTTGCAAGTGCATTAATTTCTTTCAGTTCATCGTTAGAACTAATTGATAACCAACCACCAATTTCAGTTAAATTTTGTAAACCATTTAAACTGGTAATTCTATTATTGAATATGTCAAGATCTCCAGTAATATATTTTAAAGAAGATAGTCCAGAAATATCAGTTATATTACTTGGGGGATTAACCCCAGCCGATGTAAGGCGTAACATTCCATCAACTCCTCCGTAATGGTGGCTCACAAATTCATCAACTTCTGCCTGTGATTCAAGGATAACATCTCCAATAAAAGGAGTTGAAGAATTTTCATTTTCGTCGTCAGTACTGCAAGCAGTAAATAATAAAACAATTAGGCTAACGCCCAATAATTTTGAAATATGTTTCATAAATAAAATTTGTGATTAAGATTTTTAACGTTCAATCACCATTGCGGAAGCACCGCCGCCACCATTACAGATTGCTGCGGCACCAATTTTGGCATCGTTTTGTATTAAAACATTTAAAAGAGTAATCAAAATACGAACTCCGCTGCAGCCAAGTGGATGACCTAAGGAAACAGCGCCTCCGTTTACGTTTACATTGGAATCATTCAAGCCCAATATTTTCATGTTGGCAAGGCCAACCACAGCAAACGCTTCATTGAATTCAAAATAATCTACATCATCTTTTGTTATACCAGCTTTTGCCAATGCTTTGGGTAAAGCTTTTGAAGGAGCGGTAGTAAACCATTTTGGTTCCTGTGCGGCATCTGCGTAGCTTTTAATATATGCTAAGGGTTTTAAGCCCAATTCTTTTGCCTTTGATTCGCTCATTAAAACCATGGCGCCGGCGCCATCGTTTATGGTAGATGCATTTGCGGCGGTAACTGTTCCATCTTTGCTGAATGCAGGACGCAAAGATCCTATTTTGTCCATTTTCACATTTTTGTATTCCTCGTCTTCGGAAACTATAACGGGTTCGCCACGGCGTTGTGGCACTTCAACAGGAATTACTTCTTCATTGAATTTCCCATCTGCCCAGGCTTTGGCTGAACGTTCATATGATTTTATGGCAAAGGCATCTTGGTCCTCGCGCGAAAATTTATATTCAGTTGCGCACAAATCTGCACAAGTTCCCATTGCATTGTGGTCATAAGCGTCTACTAGTCCATCTTTCTGCATTCCATCAATCAAGGTGGCTGGACCAAACTTGGTGCCATTTCGCATATGTACATAATGGGGAATATTGCTCATGCTTTCCATTCCTCCGGCCACAATAACATCGGCATCGCCAAG
>JBBQQN010000050.1:0-23594 GCA_038215845.1 Flavobacteriales bacterium
AAAAGGGCAAGGGGACAAAAAAATCAAAAAAAGGAAAATGCTCAGGATATAATAAGTAAGTCGGTTGGACTGCGTGGCAGAAAAAATAGCAAGATGATAGATAAAATTTATGATGGAAAATTTGGAATTACCATAGGATACGCTATGGGAAGTAAATCGAGAATAGGATGGGGATAGTGTCTTTTTGAAGGGTTTAAATTCTACGTTATTTGAGGTTCTGCTATAAATCAAAAAGGAAAGGAAAACGCTCAAGATATAATAAGTAAATCGTTTTGATTTGAACTATAAATAATTAGCTATTTAAATTATTTTGAAAGTTTTCAGCATAATAATATAAGGCATATGAAAAGCACTACACATCCAGCATTCCCCGATTTTTGAATAAATATTCTATAAAATGGGATAAACTTAAAGGTTTATCCCATTTTGTATTACTTCTGAAAATTTCATATTCTACAAGAACTATATGTTTATTATTGCTTTATAAATTTTTTGGTAGCCGATCCTGTTTCGGTTTCTATTTTTATGTAGAAGATTCCGTTAGATAGGTTGGATATGTCTATTTTATTTGTAGATAATGCTCCAATCACTTTTTGCCCAAGTGAATTGTAGATGCTGAAATTGTAATTGCTTAGTTGCGTCTTAATATTCAAAAATTCCGAAGCTGGATTTGGGGAAATTTGGAAATTATTCTGTGTGAAATCCTCTATTGATAATGGTTGGGGCGTAAATCTGTAAACTGTTCCATCGGGAATAGTTCCTTCCAATGAACTTTCATCCGGTAATATATCCCCAGTTTCAAAAATCAATACAGTGGGATTGATAGGGCTTTCTGTTAAAATAAATGCCACATCGAACAGTTCATCATTATCAATATCGTAAGAAGTAAGCAGTCCAACCCATGGGCCGGCACTTCCCTCAAAAGACTCGTTTGGATTATTTATTGTATTTGGCCCATACCTATACTCAATAATATTTTGCCCTTCGTACAACCACATTTGAATGTTCATAAAGTCATTCCTTGTTGAATCATCAAAAAATCCTATGTTATTCCATTCAATTTTTAAAATTCGGTTTCCAATAGATCCTTCAGTTTTATAAGAAATAGGAGAAATGGAAGTTCCGTTAGCAGCAGTCCTGCTCATTATATCCTGACCAATTGGAATGAACATTGGAAAAACACCAGAGTCATTGGGCACCGAGGAAAGAACACCTCCAGCACTCCAGCCAACAATATAAATAGTGCTGAAAGTATAGGAGCTTATTTTAAAATCAAAACCCATTGGAATGGTATATGCTGGATCGTCCCACACATCACCATTATTTAAGGAAGTGCTTCCGATCAAATTTTGGTAAGCAATATTTTCGGTTTCAAACTCATAAACGCTCTGCGCCTTCATAAAAATCGCACAAAGCAAAAACAACGCTAGTAGTAATTTTTTTATCATATTTTTAAAATTCTTGATGTATAGCGCGCAAATGTGTGCTGAAAATAATTTACTCACCAATTTATTTATAAATATTATTGTAGTAATTTGCAACCATTCTAAAAAATTTTGGAATAAAAAGCGATAAACGAAAAGTCTTATCCATTTATAAAATTCGAAGTTTACCCTAAATTTTAGGTTGGTTAAAACTTCCTCCACTCTTCAGCCACTACCCTTTTAAATATTCAAATAAAATTGTGGCGCTTAATCTTTTCTGTTGCCCAAAAAAAGGAAAACCCTCAAGATATAATAATTAAATCGTTTGGGTTTGAGCTAAAAATAAACTCCCTTTCTTTGATTATTCTTTAAAGCTAAAAGGTTGTTGATATTAAAAAAATAAAATGTTTGGCTATAAATTTATGTTTGTTTTAGTTTTTTTTTGTTTACTTTTTTGAGCGGAGCGGAAAAAATTTGTAAAGCAAGAGGATAACACGCTGCGCGATGTTATGTTTTTTAAACCACATATTATTAATGATTTATAAAAATTCACAAATTTGTTTTTAGTAATTTTCCGTGAAAAACCTTCGCACACCCTATTAACAGGAAAATTTTTCACGGATTTTTAATAAAAATCTAATTTCGAAACTTGGAGATTAAGTTTTACTCTCCCAACCGTTTCGATTTTTATCCTGTCATTGGTGTAAACTCATCCAATCAAACTAAATCAAACTAACTATCGTCAAATTCTGTGAATGGTTTTAAACTTTACAAACACGCTATTTTAATTGTGTTTAAGTGATTTTATCAGTCACCCGCTTGCTTAGCGTCAGAAAGCAAAGAAAATTCAATACCTAGTATTAAAATGGCCTTTAAAACGATTTAATATCTTATTCTTTTAACGGGAAAAATTTAAGCTTAAGGTTTTAAGAGAAAATTTAAAAACGTTTTTTGTAGCTTAGTTTATTAATGTTTCTATTTGTTTATTCATGTTTATAGAAGATACCAATGCTATTGCCACTACTTGTCCCAGTACTAGTTTATAAGTTGTTCCGATACTTGTATCATATTTGCAACAAGTTTTAAAGTATACTAAATAGATTCAAATTATATGAGTCCTAAATCTGTTAATTTTTGCTGTTCTTTTCGTCCGAATTTTTCATATCAACTGCCATTTTCTCTTGCAAAATTTTCATATCCTCATTCACTTTTCTATCAACAATTTTAGCATAGTGCTGGGTAGTGCGTAAATTTTTATGCCCCAACATTTTACCTACAGTTTCCAATGGCACTCCATTAGTTAATGTTACCGTTGTTGCGAAAGTGTGTCGAGCTAAATGTGTGGTAAGATTCTTTTTAATCCTGCAGAGTAGCGCTATTTCTTTAAGATAGGCATTGGATTTCTGATTACTTAACACAGGGAGCACACATTCTCCATTAAGAACTTTAGGGTGATCTTGGTATCTCTCCAATATGGCAACGGCAGGAGAGAGTAGGGGGATAACCAATTTTGTTTTCGTTTTGGTTCGTTTTGCTTGTATGCACAGATTGCCATCTATGTCCTTAACGATATTATCAGCATTTAATTTCTGAATATCAATATAGGCGAGGCCTGTATAACAACAAAAAATAAACATATCCCGGACAACTGCTAATCGTTCCCAATGGATCTCACGTTCTGCTAAAGAATTAAGTTCTTTCTTTGAGAGAAATTCCCTTTCTACTGTTTTAAACTTAATCTTATAATTGTAAAATGGATCTTTGGTAATCCACTCATTACCCACAGCTATACGTATAATCTTTTTAAAATTGTTGACATACTTTAAGGATGAATTGTGATTGCAATTCTTTTTCTCCTTTAGAAAGTATTCAAAGCCACGAATAAACTTAAGGTTCACATCTTGAACGGGAATATCTTCTTTTCCATAAGCTTCCTTTACATATTCGTATATATGGTTTCTTGTAGTAAAATAGCGTTTGTAAGTTCCGAGGGCAAATTCAATATCAATCAGTTTCTCCATCTGTTTGTTGTGTTCATCAAAAACCTCAACAAGCATTTTTGATTTCTCCCTTTTTCCGATATAGTGGTTTTTTAGATCGAGTGCAGTAAAAGGTTGATTGGCATCAAGTAGTTTTTCGTGCATTTTATTCATGCGACTCCTTACCTTATCCAAATATCTATTTAATTCTCTTGCTTCGGAGGTCGTTCCCCGAACCTTATTTGCTCGAGAATCCCATTTTTGAGGATCAACTTTACGTGAAATACTTAATTCAGTTCGTTTGTTATCTACGGTTAAACGTAAGTATATCGGCACTTTCAGGCCATTTTCGGTTTTTCTCTTTTTTAAGTAGAATAATTGTGTGAAGGAAGTGTTCATTTTGAAGGCGTTTTTAACACGAATAAAGGTACAAAAACGCTCAAAAATAAATGTATATATTTAACATATAAACAGTGTGTTACATCGATTTTGGTGAGCATTTTTTTATATAAATTATGCTCACCGAATAGGTCACTTTTTATATGCAATTATCTAACATTAAATGAAATCACTTAAAATTAAAAACCCTGTATATCATACGATTACAGGGTTTTTGTGCTGACTTGGTAGTCAAAAAGTGGAGCCGGAGGGATTCGAACCCTCGTCCAAACAAGCAATTATAATGCTTTCTACATGCTTAGTTTTCAATTGGATTTTCGTGGGCTTGCCGGTCGAAAACTACCAACGCACCCCTTATCTTCGCTTGAGCTTCACCGCCACATCAAAGCCCTATGACGGCTAGGTTTACTTTTACGAAGCCTCTATATCAATCGCCGCAAACCAAGGCAATCGAGAGACTTCCTGCTTGCCCACCTTGTGGGCCGAGGCGTAATCCTACTGTAATTCGGATTATGCAGCTAGGGCGTAGTTATTCTCGCCGTTTAAAAAGTGTGGAATATGATATTTACGAGCTATTTCCCAGCGCTCGACATGCTTACAATACAATTAGACCCGCTGTCAAAACCAGTCGGCCCCATTTTCAATGAACAATTAGCAATAAAACAATGTTTACTGCGTAAAGGCTTCGGCATAAAGCTTAAGGCTTTCAAAGGCGGCAAAGATACAAGAAAAACCCTATCTTTGCCACCTTTATAAATAATCAAAAAGCATTCCAAATGGCAACAACCTTCGCCCTCATCAAAGAACGTAAAAACCCACCGGACCGCCGTGTCGTTTTTTCACCCGAAAAGTGCCAGGAAGTCATAAAAAAGTTTCCAAATGCCAAAATAATCGTGGAAGCTTCCAATGTTCGCATATTTCCGGATGAAGCTTACAGGAATGCGGGTTTTGAAGTTTTGGAGGATGTTTCCCGAGCAGATGTAATGCTGGGCGTTAAGGAAGTGCCCATGGAAAATCTAATTCCCAATAAAAAATACTTTTTCTTTAGCCATACCATAAAAAAACAACCTTATAACAGACAATTATTAAAAGCAATTCTGGATAAGAAAATTGAAATGTTTGACCATGAAACCATCATAAACTTTCGAAAACAAAGGTTGATCGGCTTTGGGTATTACGCTGGACTTGTGGGGGCTTACAATGGATTTCGTGCTTTGGGCCTTCGCGATAAATTATTTGATTTGCCAAAAGTGGAACACCTTCATGATTTGAAGGCAGTAAAGCTGGAGCTGGATAAAATTACTATCCCCAATATTAAAATTGTTCTTTCGGGAACAGGAAAAGTAGCAAGAGGCGCAAAGGAAATATTGGACCATTTACAAATTAGGGAGGTAACCGATGCAAAATATCTTTCAAAGGATTTTGACGAACCCGTTTACTGTATGATTGATGTTTCTGAATACAATAAAAGGAAAGATGGTGTTAAGTTCAACAAGACTGAATTCTATAATGATCCTTCCAATTATGAAAGCGATTTTATGAAATATGCCAAAGTGAGCGATATGTTCATCACAGGACATTTTTTCGGAAATGGTGCGCCGTATATGTTTACCCGAGATGATGCCAAGCACCCCGATTTCAAAATAAAATTGGTGGCCGATATCTCCTGCGATGTGGATGGCCCGGTAGCAAGTACTTTGCGAGCATCTACCATAGCAGACCCTTTTTATGGTTACAATCCGGAAACAGAAAACGAAACTCCCTTTGACGCACCGGAAGCAATTACTGTAATGGCAGTGGATAATCTACCATGCGAATTGCCCAAGGATGCCAGCGAAGGTTTTGGTGAAATGTTTTTGGAAAACGTTATTCCTGCTTTCTTCAATGGAGATAAAGACGGTATTTTGCAACGAGCAAAAATGACAACTGCCGAAGGGAAATTAACGCCCAGGTTTGTGTATCTACAGGATTATGTTGATATTGTGGACTAACAGTCAACTCTTCGTTTCAGAAAACCAACCCTTTGATAAATATTTCAGGTAAAAATAAAGTTGCTCTAGTTACGGGAGCAGCTTCTGGCTTGGGTTTTGAGTTTGCCAAACTTTTGGCAAGCGATGGAAACAACCTTATTTTAGTAGATATTGATGAGGAGAAACTTGAACTCGCGAAGAAAAAAATACAAGACCTGCATTCCGTATCTGTTCAATTATTGATTAAGGATTTGAGCAAACCGGATGTGGCTGTAGAAATATTTGAGTCGGTAAAAAACGAGAGTATTGATATATTAATCAATAATGCTGGGTTCGGGATATTTGGCAGTTTTAATGATACCAATTGGGAACGCGAAGCCGAAATGCTAAACTTACATATTCTTACTACAACCCATTTAACCAAACTTTTACTGAATGGAATGTTGGAACGCAATTCAGGAAAAATATTGAATATTTCCTCGCTCGCGGCTTTTCAGCCAGGTCCGTTAATGTCTCTTTATTACGCATCAAAGGCGTATATACTTTCATTTTCCGAAGCTATTGCCAACGAGCTTAAGGGCACGGGAGTAACGGTAACGGTACTGTGTCCCGGACAGACCAAAACCTGTTTTCAGGAAGTTGTTTCCGAGGATAGTTCAGATAACAAAATCAACTTTAATATCGCTTGTCCCAAAGAAGTTGCCAGATATGGTTACGAAGCTATGAAAAAGGGAAAAACGGTTGCCATTCCCGGAAACATAAACAAATTCCTTTCCAAATTACCCAGATTTGTTTCCCGCAGGACAGCTACGGCAATCATCCGGAAAATCCAGGAAAAAAACAGAGCCCTATAAAAGGGCCTATTTTGATAATGGATTATTGAATCTTTTTCAGTTCAATGGGCTCTTCGGACTGTATTTTAACCAAGGTCGAGAAAAATTCGCGAAGGGTTTGGTAGGCTTCGGGGGCGTAGCTGTAGTTATTCAGTCTAACGTTTAGGCGCACGTTTACCTTGGTTCCAACCACATCGTACACCACTGAAAGTTCCCCATCATTTTCGGGAAGTTTTAAAAGCTTATTGCCGGGTACTTTTACAACTTCGTATTTGTCTTTTAAGTCGATGGAAACCAAATAATTATTGGTTACCGGAAAGCCGAAATCTATTGGATATTTTCGGGTTTCTTTACTGAAAGGGTTTTCCGAAAAATAGGTCGGCATCAAAAAGGGATATAAATACAGTATATTTCCTACAGGTTGTTCGTGCATCGAAATGGTATAATTTTCCTTAAAAGGCAACTCCATATCTTCCTGGTTTTCGATCTCAAGATTGCTGAGGTCCAAAGTTTCGTTGCTGTTCTGCTTTTGTTTGAAAATTTCTTCTTTGTTAAGATCATGGATTGTCTTTCTTTTTTCAACTGAAATGTAACCCGTGGAAACTTCGCTTATCTTTCCTGAAAAAATGCCCGCCCCATCTGTCTGCAATTGCATGTTTACATAGTGCATATTTTTCGGATTTGGGATAATGGGCTCCCAATAGCTGCCATTTTTGAAATCCATAACCCTTCCCTGGGCACAAAGATCCCGAAATGGAAGCACACCAAAGGGAGTATATTTATCGGTCGCATCCAACAGGTATTTTTCATTTCCTATTTTTAAATAAACAAAGGCATAGATAAAATCACTTAAGGTTGGATACTGCGTAGTGGGAAGTGCGTAATCGCGAGTGGAGACAAGCATTATTTTGGCATCCAGATCTGCGGCTTCCAGTGCATTGATCAACAAAAGGTTTATTTCTGAACTGTTGCCGGATTTACGTTCATAGGCTTCTTTTACGCGGACATCGGAAAATATTCGGTATTTTCCGTCCCACGCCATTCGGTTTTGGATATAATAATATATAGCCTTGGCTTTTTCCAGATCACTAGGTGCGGAAAAAAGGGAAGGGGGTAATTCCTTTTTAAAAAAGTTGGTGTATTTGAGCTGACGGCCTAAATCTTTATCATACCTAAAAGTATCATCAACATCATCCCAATTACGGGTATAGGGATGATTGCTTTCAGCGAAATCCCTATATTCAATAAGTTCATATTTCATGCCCGCTAGGTAATTTTCTTGGGAAAGCATGTATTTTTCTTTTTTTGCAGCGGGAACATTTTTCATGGCATAGGTTGCTATTTCGCAATCTGCGTGCTTGTCGAAGCCTTCAATGGAAAAACACGATTTTATTTTTTCGGCCTTATTGATATAAAGTGGGATGTTTCCGTACAGGGTTCTGTTATATCTGAAATTGCCGGGAATCTCCGTATGTAATTCGGTATATATTTTTGGTAACGGCCCCTGAAACTGCCAGCCACCGAAATTTGAAAAATATGTTGATTCTATTCTATAGGTATATTCAAGGATACTGCCGTCGTTTACGTTTGGGAAAGTGAATTTTTTTAATGCCCATTTTGGGGTTTCATCGGTGTCGAAAATAGCCTCGGCCCTAACATAGGATTTGGTGGTGCCATTGTGCGTAAGCGCCGTAATTTTAGTTACTTTTTCGCTTTTGTTTTTTTCGTTGTAGTAAGGAATTTCTACTGTTGCGTATTCAAATCTCTTTGCGTCAAAAACCTTAATTTTTCCATAAACTTCTTTTACAAGTATTACATACCCATCTATTAATTCCACATAATTCTTGGCTCTTTCAAAAAGCACCACTCCGGCGGCTTCAGGGTCTTTTGAATAGGAGGTCATGGTAAATTCCTCTGGGAAGGGTTCGCCGAAAACCGCTGTTTCGCGTTCTTGTGAAAAGGAAAGGGCACCATAAAATAATGTTATTGCAAATACTGATTTTTTTAAAAAATTCATTTTTTGTGTTTCTTAGGTTTAAAAGATGGTTTTCTTTAAAGTATTCAATTTATTTTTTTTAATACAATGGGTTCATTTTTAAGGATGGTAACCATTGTGCCGAAAAATTCCTTTAGGGAAGGGTAGGCATCGGAGGGAAAATTGTATGCATTAAGCTTCATATTAAAACGGATGTTTATAGTATTTCCTTCTGCTACATAGGTTACCGAACACTCGCCGTCTTCGTTCGGGAGTTTTATGACTCGGCTTTTTGGCAGCTGTTCAATTTTATAAATATTGCCTAAATCTATCGATATTAGATAGGTGTTGGTAAAAGGAAACCCAAAATCCATCGGGTAACTGCGCTCCTTCATTTTGAAGGGATTTTCAGAAATATAGGTTTTGTTGAAAAAAGGATAGAGAATCACTTTATCCCCTACGGTTTCTGGTTCTATAGAAATATTGTAGTTTTCCTTGAGCGGTTTTTCAATCAAGTTGAGGTCTTCCACTTTGTACTCTTCAATTTCTATTCCTGCTTTATCATTTTGTTGGGTTTTAATATACTCTGGCAGACCTTCTTCTTCAATATTATTTCTTTTTGCCAGCGCTATATAACCATAGCCCGCTTGGTTCACTTTTCCCGTAAAAACTCCATTGGCTTCTGCGGTTATTTGTGAATTCACGTAATCAATGTTTTGCTTAAAAGGTTCAATGGGAATCCAGTAACTTCCTTTTCTGAAATCCATTACACGGGCTTGCGCGTTCAAGGTTCGAAAAGGAATTATTCCAAAAGGGGCTTGTTTTTCTGTAGCGTCTAGTAATATTCTTTCATTATTTATCATTAATACTGCAAGAACATAGTTAAAGTTGGAAAGTACTGGATACAGTTCTGTTGGCAGCCCATTATTCCGGGTTGAAAGGATTACTGACTTAGCATCCAACTTGGCGCCTTCAAGTGCATTTACCAATGAAAGATTGATGGCGGTTACGCTTCCAAGCCTATCATCGAACGCATCCTTTACATTAATGCCGTAATTGAAATATCTTCCATTCCAAGTATAGCTATCTTGAATAAAACTATACACTGCTTTTGCACGCTCCAAATCGTCCTTTATATCAAGAATGTTATTAGATAGCTTTCTTTTAAAATAGCCTCTGTTGTTCAGTTGTTCCCCATAATCATTGCGGATTTCAAATCGGTAATCCACGTCTTTCCAAGAGCGTGTATAAACTTGGTCAAAACCATAAAAGGATTTGAAAGCCAAAGGTTCATAGGCAATTCTGGAGATATAATTTTTCTTGGAAAGCATATAACTTTCTTCCCTAAAGGATGGAACATCTTTCATTGCATAATTGTCCAATTCCGTATCTATGTGTCCAGAATTTGAAGGCAATAGGAATCCATTCTTTTTAATCATTGCTTTTTCAATAGTCAGCTTTTTAGGGCCATATAGAATACGATTGTATCTAAAATGTGCAGGCAAATTAGTTTGGAATAAACTATAAATAGTAGGAATTTCGTGCTGAAATTCCCAGCCATCCAAATTATAGAAATATGGGCTCACAATGGTATACTTATATTCTAAAATACTCCCGTTCTGTACATTCGGGAAAGTAAACTTCAGCACGTTTCCTACCCCTGATTTTTGGGTTTTATAGAAGGCATTGTCCGGCACAAAATTTTGCACAGGACCGTTGTGGGTTACGGCTTTGTAGTCTTTTATTTCCTCACCATAATATTCATTCCCTTCATAATATGGAATTTCTACGGTTGCAAAATCAAATTTTTTGGCATCAAATACTTTTATTTTTCTGTGCACTTCTTTCACAAGCCTTACCGATGTTCTTTTAATAATGGGAATTGCATAATAATTCCCGGATTCAAACAGAATAACACCAGAAGCTTCAGGTTCTGGACTATAGTTTTCCAATAAAAATTCACTTTCCGTGGGCGATCCGAACTCAGCGGTCTTCAATTCCTGTGAAAAAACCACGGAATAAAAGAAGACACTTATAAATAAAACTAGATTTCTAACGGTTTTCATGTCTGGTGATTTTCTTCATTATTTTAATTGTCAATTGATTTTTTTTAAAACTATAGGCTGGGATTGAATCTCTATAAAAGTTTCAAAAAACCTTTTTACAAGCTCATAATCTTCCGATGGAAATGTATGGGTGTTTAGAAACATGTTGAGCCGGGCATTTATTTTTGAACCTTCTTTATTGTATGCTATTGAAATTTCACCTTTTCCTTCGGGCAATTTTATTAATTTGTTTCCCGGCAATTTTTCTACTCCATACTTATCCTTCAAATCTATGGAAATGAGATAGGAGTTATTTACGGGAAACCCCAAATCTATGGGTTGTTTTCTTTCCTCGGCTTTAAAAGGGCTTTCCGAAAAATATTTTTCCATAAAAAATGGGTATAAATAAATATTATTGCCGACCAAATCTCCAGTTAGGTTGACTGAATAGCTTTCTTTTAAAGGCTTATCGTTATCAGTTTTATTCTCAATATTGAATTCTGAAAAATCTATCCCCTTCAGCTTTGTTCCTTTATCCTTTAAAAACGCTTCCTCAGAATTTTCTGAAATTTTTTCCCGAAATTCAAGGGCTATATGGTTGGTGTAAACTTCCTTTACCTTGCCACTGAATTCACCGTTTTGGTCTGCTGAAATAGCAACTTGGGCATAATGGAGGTTTTTTGGGTTGGGAATAATATC
The DNA here is from genome assembly GCA_038215845.1 of Flavobacteriales bacterium. Lineage (GTDB taxonomy): Bacteria > Bacteroidota > Bacteroidia > Flavobacteriales > Flavobacteriaceae > Aequorivita. The sequence continues at coordinate 11,325 of JBBQQN010000050.1, forward strand.
CTTCCAATAGCTTTCGTTTTCAAAATCCATGACCCGGCCGCGCACATTGAGATCCCGAAAGGGCAAAATGCCAAAAGCGGTATTTTCATCGGTTGCGTCCAGCATATATTCCTCTCCATTGATCGTGGCAAGCACAATTGCAAAATTAAAATCGAAAATAACGGGATATTGGAGGGTGGGCAACCCATTAGTACGCGTGGATAGCAAAACCAACTTACTCTCAATATTGGCTGCCCTCAGAGCATTTAAAAGCGAGCTGTTAATTTCGGAATTGTTGCCGGAGCCTTTTTCAAAAGCATCCTTTATACGAATATCTGAAAGGATTCTATATTTTCCATTCCAGGCCATTTGGTTTTGGATAAAATAAAAAACAGCCTTCGCCCTTTCCAAATCGTTTTCAAGGGTAAGAATATTTTGGGGAAGCTGATCTTCAAAATAATTGCTATATTTTAACTGCCTTCCTAAATCCTTGTCGTTTTTCAAAGTTTTGTCAACATCGTCCCATGTCTTTGTTATTTTTTGGGTCATTCCATCCCAACTTGTATGCTGCACCATTTCGTAGGAAATTCGGGAAAGAAAGTTTTTTTGGCCGAGAGAATAATTTTCAGCTTTAAATGAAGGAATGTCAATCATGGCGTAAGTGGATTCGTCACAATCTGCCGGCGTGGCAATGTTGGGCACCTTAAAACAGCGGGACTTAACCTTGGATTTGTTAATGTATAGTTTATGGTTTCCGGTAAGTACGCGGTTATAGACATAATTGCCGGGAATTTCACTGTGGAATTCTGAGTACATTTTGGGGACCGGACCTTGAAAATACCAGTCATCAACTTCAAAATAGGGAGATTCCATTCTGTAGGTATATTCCAAAATACTGCCAGCTTTCACATTGGGGAAAGTGAATTTTTTCATCGCCACTTTATCGGTTTCATCTGTATCGTAGATATCATTGGCTCCGATACGCGTTTGCAAAACCCCATTATGCGTAATGGCTTGTATGTTTTTTACAATTACACCGTTTTTTTCATTTTTGAAATAAGGGATTTCAATGGTGGCATAGCCGAACTTTTGGGCATCGAAAACTTTAATTTTCACATATACTTCCTTAATAAGCACAGCATAATCGTCTACCAAATCTACATAATTGTTTGCGCTTTCAAATAAAATAACGCCGGGAGAGCGGGGTTCTTTTGAATAAAATTGAAGTGCAAAATCTTCGGGGGTTGGTTTTCCGAATTCAGATTTGTGCCTTTCTTGGGCAAAATTGATAGAAGTAGTTAAAAGTAAAAAGAAAAGCAATAGTATTTTTTGGGACATTGATGGGTATTTTATTGCAAAATAGAATAAATACTAGCTACTGAAAAAAAGTGTTGATTGTTTTTTACTTTTTATTAGAAAAATGAAAGCAAGGGTCCTAATTGCAGCTACAAAAACCCTTTGAAATATTTGATGTTGAAGATTGTGCTTATTTAATTTTTATAGGCTTCCCTAAATATTTTGGTTCTACACCAAAAATTATATCCAGCACAGCTTTTGCCCGTGCAAAAAATTCCCTGACCTGAGTTTTGGCGGCAGCTAACCCATAAATGTCTTGGGCATTAAAGGCTACGGCGTGTATATTAAAGTGGTCGGTTAAAAATAGCGCTCTTTGGTTATGGTGTTTTTGCGATATTATAGTGAAGCTGCTCAAGCCAAAGATTTTTTTCGCCCGCACAACCGAAGCCAAAGTCCTAAAACCCGCATAATCCAAATAAATTTTGTCTTCGGGAATGCCTTGCTTTATAAGGTCAATTTTAAATTTTAAAGGTTCGTTGTAGTCTTTTAAGCTGTTGTCCCCACTCACTAAAATAAATTCTATTTTTCCTGCTTTGTATAAGTCTGAAGCGGCATTTACACGGTATTGGTAATAAGGATTCAGTTTGTCGTATTCTAAATGTTTGGCGGTTCCCAATAATAGTCCCACCCTGTTTTTTGGAATGCTTGCAACATCGTCATAAAGTCTATCTTCAGTTGATAAGGAAATATAAATATTGATAAAACTAACCACTATGATTATGGCACCGGCAAATAATGTAATTATTTTCAATACCCCCTTATTGGCCAAACTAAACACAAACTTTTTCCCCATAGTTTTTCATTCTTTTAAGGTATACTCGCTTATAAATATACCTTCATCTTTTTACATTTCATTGGAAAATTATTGGCCCTTCTTCATATACCAGGGAAAACCCTTTTTAAAATGGGGTAAACCCCTCTTGACCGGGCTTACTTAATGTGCCATCTTTGTATAGCTAAAATTAATTGGGGAGTTAATAGATAGTGAGTTAAAAAGGTTGTCCATTTGGGCAGCCTTTTTTTATTTGAGGAAGAGTTTAATTTGAAAATAAGAGTTTTTTAAAAAAGGGGAAAAACCCCTTATTAGAAATAGGGTTTTTCCTCTTGTATTGGTCTAGCCCTCTTCGCATCTTTACAAAAGCTAATTAATTGGGGAGTTAATAGAGCAAAGATTAAAAAGTTGTTCATTTATTTGGGCAACTTTTTTTTTGAAATGAATGAAAATTTATTGTAAAAAAAGGAAAAACCCCGTAATAAAATGGGAGATATAACTCTTGATTTACATACTGTTTTAGCCGCATATTTGAATACTTATACAATTGGGGAGTTTTATAAGTAATAATGTAAAAAGGACTTTCCCTTATATAGGAGAAGTCCTTTTTTTATTAAAACTGAATTTTCTAAATTTTATATAGTTTTGTTTTTAGCCAAAGACCCTGCCGTTTATTGACGGCAGGGTCTTTATTTCTATATTGAAAAACTATATAAGTGGAATTAAGATTTACAATTGGTTTATGGTTTTTCTGATAGCAACCAGATCTGTTAATAGTTTTTCAAGAAGCTTTATGTCTAACATATTGGCCCCATCGCTTTTTGCATTTGCTGGGTCAAAATGGGTTTCAATAAAAATACCATCTGCACCTGTTGCAATCCCGGCTCTTGCAATCGTGGAAATCATTTCCGGCCTACCACCGGTTACTCCCACGCTTTGATTGGGTTGCTGTAAACTGTGGGTTACGTCCAAAACTACCGGCGCATATTGTTTCATAGTTGGGATGCCCCTGTAATCCACAATCATATCCTGGTAACCGAACATGGTACCGCGGTCTGTAATAATAACTTGTTGGTTATTGCAATCTGTTACTTTTGTTACGGCATGCTTCATGCTTTCGGGACTCATAAACTGCCCCTTTTTTAAGTTTACAACTTTCCCTGTTTGTGCGGCAGCAACTACCAAATCTGTTTGACGAACCAAAAATGCAGGAATTTGCAGGACATCCACATATTCTGCGGCCATGGCAGCATCACTTATTTCGTGAATATCGGTTACGGTTGGAACATCAAAAGTTTCCGACACTTTTCGAAGTATTTTCAACGCCTTTTCATCCCCAATTCCCGTGAAACTATCAATACGGCTGCGATTGGCTTTTTTAAAACTTCCTTTAAAAATAAAAGGAATTTCAAGGGCGTCGGTAATTTTCAAAATCTTTTCGGCTATACGCAGGGCCATGTCTTCCCCTTCAATGGCACAAGGGCCTGCCAAAAGAAAAAAATTATTTGAGTTAGTATGCTTTATTTTAGGAATAAGTTCAAGTTTCATGACATTTTTTTAGGGTGTAAAGATAGCAATTTTAATGGCTCCCCTTATAGCGAAACTTTAGTGGGTGTTCTGGTATTGATTGGGTTATAATTGCAAAGGCCAAACCTTTATTTCATTTTTCGGAGAAAATATTCTTATAACAATCTGCTTGTAATCCACTAATAAACACTACTTTTGCACCCTCTTAAAAAAGGAGTCATTATATGAAAATTAAAAATATTGCTATTATCGCACACGTTGACCACGGTAAAACCACGCTGGTTGATAAAATTATGCACCACTGTAGCCTATTCCGTGAGAACGAACATACAGGCGATCTTATCTTGGATAACAACGATTTGGAACGCGAACGCGGAATTACCATTACCTCAAAAAATGTTTCAGTAGTATATAAGGGTATAAAAATTAACATTATTGACACCCCTGGTCACGCGGATTTTGGAGGTGAAGTGGAACGTGTTTTAAACATGGCTGATGGAGTTCTTCTATTGGTCGATGCTTTTGAAGGTCCTATGCCTCAAACTCGTTTTGTTTTACAGAAAGCTCTCGATCTTGGATTGAAGCCTTGTGTAGTTATCAATAAGGTTGATAAAGAAAACTGTACTCCAGATGAAGTACATGAATCTGTTTTCGATTTAATGTTTGAGTTGGGTGCCGAAGAATGGCAGCTTGATTTCCCAACCGTTTACGGTTCGGCCAAACACAATTGGATGAGCGATGATTGGAAAAAGCCAACAGATAACATAGAGCCTTTATTGGATATGGTTTTGGAGCACATTCCTTCCCCAAAATTTGAAGAGGGCAATGTACAGATGCTTATCACTTCCTTGGATTTCTCTTCCTTTACAGGACGTATCGCTATTGGGCGTTTACAACGAGGAATTTTAAAGGAAAATATGCAAATTACTTTGGTGAAACGCGATGGAAGCAAAGTAAAATCAAGAATAAAAGAATTACATACTTTTGAAGGGCTTGGCCGTAAAAAAGTATCTGAAGTTCATGCTGGCGATATTTGTGCCTTGGTAGGATTGGAAAGTTTTGAGATTGGCGATACCGTTGCCGATGCAGAAAATCCAGAAGGTCTTAAAACCATTGCCATTGACGAACCAACAATGAGCATGCTATTTACCATAAACGATTCCCCTTTCTTCGGGAAGGACGGTAAGTTTGTAACTTCACGCCATATCAAGGAACGCCTTGAAAAGGAATTGGAGAAAAATCTTGCTTTGCGCATGGAGCCTACAGACAGTGCTGATAAATTTATGGTTTTCGGCCGTGGGGTTTTGCACCTTTCAGTTTTGATTGAAACCATGCGTCGCGAAGGTTATGAACTACAAATTGGTCAACCACAAGTAATCATTAAGGAAATTGATGGTGTAAAATGTGAACCTGTTGAAGAAATGACTATAGATTTACCCGAAACGGTAAGTGGAACTGCCATTAATATGGTAACCATCCGTAAGGGAGAAATGTTGAGCATGGAAGGAAAGGGAGATCGTATGATCTGTAAATTTCTTATCCCTTCACGTGGAATTATAGGTATGCGTAACCAATTGTTGACCGCTACTGCTGGTGAAGCAATTATGACGCACCGTTTTCTTGAATACCAACCTTTAAAAGGTGGTATTCCTGAAAGACAGAATGGAAGTTTGGTGTCCATGGAAAATGGCTCCGCTATTCCTTATTCTATCGATAAATTGCAGGATCGTGGCCGCTTTTTCGTAAATCCTAACGAGGATATTTATGGAGGACAGGTAATTGGTGAAAATAGCCGTCAGGACGATATGGCTGTGAATATTACCAAAACCAAAAAGATGTCCAACGTTCGTTCCTCTGGGGCGGATGACAAGGCGAAGATAATACCCGCGGTTAAATTTTCATTGGAAGAGGCTTTGGAATACATCCAAAAAGATGAATATGTTGAGGTAACCCCCCATCACTTAAGACTTCGCAAAATTTTGTTGAAAGAATCAGACCGCAAGCGAAATAAAAATTAATATTTTTATTCAAATTTTATCCGGCGTTTATTCCCTTATTATTAAGGAAATAAACGCCGGTTTATTTTACCCCCTTTTTTAATATAGTAACATAGATTCCCATGTTTTCAAACTTTTTAATTGCCTTATAATTGGAATGTATTTTTTCAAAATCTTTATCTGAAATATTAAAAACGTTCGAATAAAAAACATAGGGGTTTTCGCCAGTAAAAAGAGCAAATTGTCTGGGGTCATTATCTAAATCGGTATAATCAAAAACAGCATTATTGGGAAAAAAAGTTGCTACATTTTCCACTTCAATGTTTTGCTCATCTATATAATTTATGGCTTCCTTTCTCAGGTTATAATAGGGGAGGTGCGCTAAGGTCGCATCCCAGCCCTGGGCAATCTTTGGCGGGTATATCCATAAATTTCCTGTTATTATTACCACTGCCCATATAATTCCCAACACAAGTTTAAAATTTCTCTTCACATAAGGTGAAAACAATATTTGTACCGCCAATAGCGAAAAAGCTAAATAAATAGGCAGTAAATACCGATGTCCCAATAGCCCTTTTGCCCATAGCATATTACTGGATAAAATAACCAAAAGAGTAATCGAAAAAATAATTAAGGTTTTGGTTTTCTTATTTTTCCAAAAATATTTTCGATAAAAAATAAATAGAATAAATAATACCGCCCATACTGCTATTCTTCCAAAATCTAGAAGTCGCCAGCCTAAAATACCAATATTAAAAATGAAACCTTTTAGTCCCACGCTTTCAAAGCTTGTAGCCCAGGGAGAAGTATTATGAAAGCCAATCCAGCCTTTTATTTGATAGTGGTAAAGACTGAAGGCTATAAATAATATAAGTGCAGGCAGATAAATAACACTTCGCTTTAGCAAGACCAAAAACATTTGTTTTACATGCTTTACAAATGTGACATTACAATATATATCGAGTATTAAAAGGCAAAGGGAAACCATCATGCCCCGCATACTTGTTAGAAATAAGAAGAAAACACTCAATAAAAGCAGCGTTTTTTTATTTTCCAAAATAGCATTCATACCCAAAAGAAAGAAAAATATTAAGGGAACATCGGGGGAAATCAAAGTCATTTGGCTGAGCAATGTTGGGTCCAAAAATATTAGCAGCACAGCTATCCCTATATATTTTGGGTCAATAAATTTTCTGCATAATAGAGACAATTGCCATACAATTCCTATTGCAAAAGGAAGCATTGCCAGATGGCTCACAATTAATGTACGCCCGAAAAGTTTCCACATAGCGCCAATGTACATTCCAAAAGCAGGGATATGACCACTGTCTATTCCATTTGGCAGCAAAAGGGTGGAAAAATTGGAGGAATAATAAAAATCTGCATGCAAGGAGCCCAACTGAACCGTATCCCAAAAAAAGCCGTTTTGAATATTTAATAGAACCAAGGAGGCAGCCACTAAATAACAAAAGGCCAGAAGGATATTATTTTTGGACATTTTTCGGCGAAGTCTTTTAATTAAAAATCTGAGCTTTTATTTTTAAATTTTTAGATAAAAAATATTTAATTGAGGTTTTCACTACTCCCAGCCCGTAAATAGTGCTCCGTTGCAGGTTTATGGAAGATGCTTCTTCAAAATATTTGGTGGGACAGGTTATTTCGGCAATTTGAAAGTTTTTATAACAAATTTGCGCCAGCATCTGATTGTCAAAAACAAAATCATCAGAATTTTCATTGAATGCTATTTCCGAAAGTACTTTTGCCGAAAAAGCCCGATAACCTGTATGATATTCTGAAAGTTTTTGTCCCATTAAAATATTTTGGAAAAGCGTAAGTGCTCGGTTGGCTATATATTTATAAATGGGCATACCGCCACGCAAGGCGCCATTTCCCAATATTCGCGAGCCTAACACCACTTCGTACACTTCATTGGCAATCAAATAGCTCATCGAGTGTATCAACTTGGGAGTATACTGATAGTCTGGGTGGAGCATTATTACAATATCTGCCCCCAGTTCCAACGCTTTATTGTAACAGGATTTTTGATTGCCCCCGTACCCAAGATTTTTGGGGTGTTTGATTATATGTTTTATTCCTATTCTTTCAGCTATTTCGTGAGTTCCGTCTGTGCTGAAATCATCTACCAAAATAACTTCATCTACAATATCAAAAGGGATTTCGGCATAGGTTTTCTCCAAGGTTCTTGCGGCGTTGTATGCTGGCAAAACCACCACTATTTTTTTATTGTAAATCATTTAAGGTCTCATCGGTTAGGGTCTCAAAAATACAATTGTTTTTTTAAAGGTCATTAGGGTTGGTATTTCTTGCATTTGGCGTTTTTCCCTCAGGTTTTTGTGCCTGTAAACTGGGTATAGCATTTAATAAAATAAATAGTATTAAAAAGAAAACCCAATCATTATAAAAAGTAAAGCGGTTGATAGTGTGGATAACAATTGCTACAGCTGCAACGTTTGCGATTGTAAATAATGAGGCCAGTAAAAGTATTTTTGAAAAATTTTTAGGGTTTTTTCGAAGTTTTACAAAGCTAAAAATAAAGATAACCCCAAAAAATAAAGCCAGTTGGTAGCCTCCAAAACCTTTCATAAAATTTTTGAAATTGAGTTTGGCCCATTGTGGAAAATTATTCAAAATTAACTTTGTGGACATTTCTTTGGTCAGGCGGTCAAGTTTTATAAATTTTTCGTCTTCGGAAAGATTTTGGCCCAATAATGTTTTCCCGTAATCATAAATTGTATAGTTGGTGATGCGGGTATATTTTTGCTGATAATAAGAAGTCGGGTCAATAGGGGAAACCTCGGGATGATGGATGTTTAATTTTCTTTCATAAAGCTTGCTGTAAATGGCCTTAAAAAAAGCTCTTTCTTCCTCACCTTCATAAATGGAATAATCGGTTTCATCAGCCACATAAAATGCAGGTGTAATAAGATGGATTCCGGACCAAGGCGTGGTAACATAGTGTCCATTTACAGTTTTGTGGTAGATACTATCCGTTGTGGAAACCAAAAAAGGCAAGGCGATAATCAGTATAAAAAGCCAAACGTTTTTCACAAAGTTTTTTTTCTGATAGCTTATCCATGCCGCTAACATAAAAACAATAATAACTATATAAAGAAATTGGCCACGGGTCAATAGCAATAAAAATAAAATGGCCAGACCATACAAAACATATTTTTTTTTCAGGGTGAAATAGGCCGTACTTAAAAAAGAAAAGCACAATAAATAGAGGGAGTAGGCAATGGGTTCAGAAAGAATGCTGTTGGCTATTTTCAGCCCGGAGAAGCAAGGCCAGACCAATATAGCAGCCAATAAAATATACCAATAAGAAGCTAGTAGTAAGTGTTTTTTTAGATTAAGAAGCAATACATAAATTGAAAAACAGATTATACCCTCTTGAAAAAGAAGCAGCGGGACGCTAAAATTTTCATAATATAAAAGTTTAAGAAGCAGGGGGTAAAGCGGTAAGCGAATTATCGACATATCGAGATACCCATCCGAATCATTATAAAGCAAAATGCCACCCTGCAGTACATACACAAAGACAATCAAAAAAAGCAAAGCAAGTATTGCATGGAAATACTTCTCGGAAAATTTGGTGAGTGAATTTGCCATCGTTATTTTTTCAACCCCAAAATACTGAAAAACAAACTGAATAAAATTATCTGTACTCCCAATAAAATAAAGGTTACTCCAGGAATAACGATCCTAAAAACGGTATTGCTTACTATATTTCCATACCCAAGGTGCTGCCAATCATTTAAAGCGATAAAGCTTAAGGCAATTCCTATCAATACAAAGATGAACCCAACGATCAAGCCTTTTTCAAGATTAATGAATTTAAAAAGACGGTCGTATTTATTCGATTTTGGAAGCAGATCGTTTTCAACCGTAAATACTTTTGTAAGCCCATAAAAAAGTATAAACTGAAAGCCAATCAATACAAAGCCCGAAGTAAATAACAAAGTGTGTACATCAAAGGAAACATGGCTAATAGTGACTTCGCCATTTATCAAGAACGCAGATGTTATTATTCCAAAAATCATTAAAATTAATCCGGGAATCAGAAACAGCCAACTCGGACTGTAAAGCACCAAAAACCGTAAATGCCTCCATCCGTCGCGCCAAGTATTCAAATGCGGCGGTCGGGTTCTGCCATCGGGGGAAAGTACAGTTGGCACTTCAGCGATTTGTAAATTTTTTAAACTTGCCTTTACTATCATTTCACTGGCAAATTCCATTCCCGTGGTCTTCAACTCCATTTTGTAATAAGCCTCTTTGCTAAAGCCTCGCAGACCGCAGTGAAAATCGCCAATCTTCGATTTAAAGAATAATCTGCCAATAAAAGAAAGCACTGGATTTCCCAAGTATTTATGCAGAAATGGCATCGCACCTTTTTTCACCCCACCTTTAAAACGGTTGCCCATAACAAGCTCATTTCCTTCCCTTAATTTGATAACATATGGCATCAGGTTGGTAAAATCATAACTGTCATCAGCATCACCCATAATGATGTATTTGCCATTTGCGGCTTCAATGCCTCCACGCAGTGCGCTTCCGTAGCCTTTTTGGGGAACGTTTACAACGGTTGCATTTAGTTCTGTTGCAATTTTTTGCGAACCATCCGTACTTCCGTTATCGGCAATAATTACTTCGCCCTCAATATTTTCCCGCTCAAAAAAACCTTGGGCTTTTTTTATGCAAATAGCGAGCGTTTCAGCTTCGTTAAGGCACGGCATTACTATACTTAGCTCAATTTTCATTTAGTGGAGGTTGCTTTTCTTGAAAGTAAAATTAATATAATAAACGCCAATGCAAAATTATAAAACACATATCGCATAATGGTATGCACCGCAAAGGCGACAATCAGCGCGTTTGAAAGAATCAAAAGTGTAGAAAAAAAGATAACTCCATTTTCAATTGTAAATTTTTTCAGACATTTCCACCCACTGTAAATACATGTTAAAAGGAAGAAAATAAAAATAAATACTGAAAAAAACCCGTGCATTACGCTGGTATAATAAATGGAAATCCAGTCCTTAAAATGTGCTTTCAGCAGTAGCGGAAACATTTCTTTTGCCGCCATTTCAGTATCGATGGAACTTTGAAAAGGATCGTTTTTATCCTTAAAATATGCCTTGCCAATATCGTGAAAGCTTTGGTTGCAGATGTACGGAAAGTTGTCGTGAAAAACCTGATATTTTGCTTTATAATCGCCTTCAACCTTGGAACTCAATAGTCCCAAACTGTCAATCCGGTGATATGTTTTTAGGAAAAGTGTTTTTTGATCTTTATTTTCAAAAAGTATACTATCCTTCTTTTCTGAAATATATAGGGGCAGGGTAATGGCATTCACAAAGGTAAAAGGCGCAGTTATAAAATGATTGTGCACCAATTTTCTATAGGTACTGTCAAGTGTATTTGAAATAAGGGGAAGCACAATAAGCAGCAGCAGATATTTTAAATTCGTTCTTTGAAAAACTTCTTTTTTTTGTTTCAGAATAAAAAGAAAAATTACAATAGGGGCAACAATGGCAAACTGTCCACGGGTAAGTGCCAAAAGAATAAAAGTGGCGCTAAATAAATAAATGCTTCCAGTTTTATTTCTGAAAAGAAAATCTATTGCGAACGAAACCAATAATAAATATAGCGGATACGAAAGTCCTTCCGAACAGAGATTATTTGCAATAAGTAACGGAGGGAAAATAGGAAATAATAAAATGGCAACTAAAATAAGTTCCAATACGAAGTGAAACTTTAGCAACCGCGAAAAAGTTTTTGTAAAAATGTGAACTGAAAATAATGTAAAAATCAATTGAAAGGCAACCGCCCAAGTGCCATAATTTTCACCAAAAACAAATTCAAAACCTCTTAAAAAAAGTACATAAACGGGATAGCGAACAATGTCTAAATGCCAATAACTACCCGTATCCGGTGAATAGATGGAAGACTGAAAAACAAAATAACCAAAAACCGCAAAGTAAATTACGAACAGTAAAACATCCCATTTTGAAAACTTGAGGTCCTTTATAGAATATTTATACAAATTGAAAGTTTTAATTAGTTATGTGGCAGACTGTAAAACTAAAAATAAATTTTAGCTTTACATTTTTATATCAGAAGCCTTTTGAAAGAAAAAAACTTAAATAACAAATCTTTTCAAATTCAAAAATATCGACTGCAAGATAAAGCTTTGTGGGACAATTTTGTAGACCAATCAAAGAATGCCACCTTTTTGTTCCGAAGGGATTTTATGGAATACCATTCCGATAGATTTAAGGATTATTCCTTGATCATTTATAAAAACGGAAAAGTGATTGCCTTACTGCCAGCAAATATTTCCGATAAAAAATTGTATTCACACCAAGGCCTTACATACGGGGGCTTATTGCTGGGCAAAAAGATAAAATTCAAGGAAGTTGCGGAAATATTTGGAAGTGTCCTTCAATTTCTTTCTTCGGAAGGGATTGAAAAACTACAGTTAAAGCTTCTGCCGAAAATTTATCATTTGCTGCCCGCTGACGAAATGGATTACCTGCTTTTTTTGACCAAAGCGGAAATGATTCGCACAGACTTGCTGAGCGTAATCGATCAAAAAAATCCCATAAAAATAGCTTCCAATAG
>JBBQQN010000051.1:0-23568 GCA_038215845.1 Flavobacteriales bacterium
TATCAACAAAAACAAGAAGCGAAAACGGGTTGACCAAAACCCGGAAAATCCGTTTTTGAAGTAAAATTTTATCAATCCATAAATAAACCATGGTTCCCCAAAAACCAATAAAGATACTTCAGGTAATAAACAGCCTTGCCACTGGGGGAGCTGAGCGGCTTTTGGGCGAGATGGCTCCACGCCTTAGTGAAGCTGGAATAAAATTGGATGTGCTCTTGCTCAACGATGCTCCCTTTCCATTTCTTGAAGAACTCAAGACGCACAAACAGGTCACGATTTTTACTGTCGGGAAGCATAGTCTCTACAATCCTATATTTATTTTAAAGATTGCGCCCTTGCTTAAAAAGTACAATCTGGTGCACGTACATTTATTTCCATCGCTTTATTGGGTTGCAATAGCAAAAATAATTTCGTTTTCTAAAACAAAACTTATTTATACAGAACACAGTACTACCAACAAACGCCGCCAACACCCTTTCTTAATCTGGACTGATAGACTTATATACCGGCGTTATTCCAAAATTGTCACTATTTCAACTGAGGTAAAACTGGCCCTTATAAAACACGTTAAAATAAAGAGCTCCCGATTTGTTACCATTGCAAATGGGGTAGATTTGGACAAAATACAAAATGCCGTTTCCGCAGACCGAAGTGAGTTTACGGAGGACAGAACCACAAAGATTATCATTCAGGTTTCCCGCTTTACTCCCCAAAAGGACCAAGAAACATTAATCAGGGCGATACCGTTTATTAAAAAACCCGTCAAATTATTACTGGTAGGCAAAGGCAGTAAGATGGAAGAGATGAAGGCGCTGGTGGATTCCTTGGAGCTGAATGCAAAGGTTATTTTCCTAGGGATTAGGACAGATGTGCCCAATTTATTGAAAATGGCAGATGTTGCGGTATTGTCTTCCCACTATGAGGGCTTATCTTTATCTGGCTTGGAAGCCATGGCCTCGGGCACGCCATTGGTTGCCTCCAATGTTCCGGGATTGTCAAATCTTGTTTTTGGGGCGGGAATATTGTTTACCCACAAAGGGGAAACCGATCTTGCAACCAAAATAAACAGGTTATTGAGAGATCCTGCATATTATGGGCAAATATCAAAGAGCTGTATGGAAAGGGCAAAAAAGTACAGTATTGAAAAAATGGTAAGTAGGCACCTTCATCTTTATAATCAATTATGGAACGGAAAGGCTTAATCCGGATTACAACCATCCCGCTTTCCCTCGAAAAACTTCTTGAGGGCCAACTCGCCTTTATGAAAACCCATTTTGAGGTGGTTGCGGTTTCAGCGGAGCCGGAAAGATTGGAAGGCTATGCAAAGAAGGAGGGCGTTCGTTTTTTCCCTTTGGAACTTACAAGAAAAATTACCCCCATAAAGGATATAGTTGCAGTCTTTAAATTATATCGCTTTTTAAAAAAAGAAAAACCCTCCATAGTCCATACACATACTCCCAAGGCAGGAATCGTAGGGATGATGGCGGCTCGGTTAGCGGGTGTCCCCAACAGATTACACACCGTGGCAGGGCTTCCGTTAATGGAAGCCACGGGGCTTAAAAGACATATCCTCAATTTTGTGGAAAAAGCCACCTATGGTTTTGCTACCAAAGTTTACCCGAACTCAAAAGGGCTTTACGATTTTATTGTTTCTGAAAAATTCACTTCCCCAAACAAGCTTTCCATAATAGGGCAGGGCAGTAGTAATGGCATTGATACTTCCTATTTTAATCCTTCGCAATATTCTGAAGCGGATAGAACTGCCTTGCGTCAAAAACTCGGCATCCCCAGCAATCACTTCCTTTTTATATTCGTTGGGCGTTTGGTAAAAGACAAGGGCATTAATGAACTGGCTGAGGCCTTTTCAAAACTCACCCAAAACAAGGAAAATATTTCTCTACTTCTTGTAGGCCCTTTTGAAGAAGGACTCGATCCATTGTCGAAGACAACCTTGAACCATATAAACAAGCACCCAAATATTCACGCTGTGGGCTACCAAAGTGATGTGCGACCCTATTTTGCCATTGCGGATGCCTTGGTTTTCCCCAGCTACCGCGAAGGCTTTCCAAATGTGGTGATGCAGGCAGGCGCCATGGCCCTTCCCGCCATAGTTACCGATATCAATGGCTGTAATGAGATTATCGAAAACGGTGTAAATGGCCTTATTATTCCCCCAAAGGATGCCGCTGAACTGGAAAAAGCTATGAAACTAATGGCTACGCAAGCCCTGCTATACGGCAACCTAAAAGCTGTTGCGAGAGAAAAAATAAGTTCCAGATTTGATAGGCAGGAGGTTTGGAAGGGGCTGCTTGCTGAATACCTGGGGTTGATTGGGAATTATTAATTAATAATTAGTAATTAATGATGAATAATGAATAATTAGTGGTCAGTTAATAATTACCAATAAACATTTTGCAATAATCAATAATTAGTTGAGATGTCAGGTCGAGTGAATTTGAAACAGCGGTAGCGGTTTCAAATTTGTATCAAGAAAAACTCGAATCGACACTATTGTCAGGTCGAGTGAATTTGAAGGAGCGTAGCGGTTTCAAATTTGTATCGAAACCTTTTTTGTTGCTGATAGCTGATTGCTGATAGCTGATAGCTCACCCATTCACCCATTCACAAATTCACAAATTCACAAATTCACAAATTCACAAATTCACAAACTAAACCCTAAAGCCCCCAGCCCCCAGCCCCCATCCCACAGCTAAAAATTCCCTACTTTTGCGGTTAAATGTTTTATCCGTGTACACTAGTGCTATAAAACCCTTTTTCGACTTTTGTTTTGCCCTACTTGGTTTGTTGGTGTTGAGTCCGTTGCTGGTGGTGGTTGGTTTGGGGTTGGCTATTGCCAATACGGGCAATCCTTTTTTCTGTCAACGCAGACCGGGAAAAAGGGAGAAGTTGTTTACCATCATTAAGTTTAAAACAATGAATGACAAATGCGACAGTAACGGATACCTTTTGCCCGACGCCCAGCGAATGACTATTGTTGGGAGTTTTGTTCGCAAGACTTCCTTGGATGAACTGCCCCAACTGATAAACGTGCTAAAAGGGGATATGAGTTTTGTTGGTCCGCGGCCCTTGCTGCCCGAATATTTACCTTTATACAATGAGTTTCAACGTAAACGCCATCTAGTAAAACCTGGAATAACAGGATGGGCACAAGTAAATGGCAGAAATGCCATTTCGTGGGAACAGAAGTTTGAATTTGATGTGTGGTATGTGCAGCACCAATCTCTATGGCTCGATTTAAAAATTCTTTTTAAGACGATACAAAAAGTGTTTAAAAAAGAAGGAATTGCCCAAGAAGGGCAAGTTACGGCCGAAAGATTTACGGGTGAAAAGTATTGAGTCTATTGATCCAACAATCCAACCATCCAACAATCCAGCAATCCAGCAATCCAACCATCCAACAATCCAACCATCCAACAATCCAGCAATCCAGCCATCCAACCATCCAACCATCCAACCATCCAAAAATCCAAAAATCCAAAAATCCAACCATCCAGCAATCCAACAATCCAACAATCCAACAATCCAACCATCCAACAATCCAACCATCCAACCATCCAACCATCCAACAATCCAACCATCCAGCAATCCAGCAATCCAGCCATCCAGCCATCCAGCCATCCAACCATCCAACAATCCAGCAATCCAGCAATCCAGCCATCCAGCCATCCAGCCATCCAACAATCCAACAATCCAACCATCCAACAATCCAACCATCCAACCATCCAACCATCCAACCATCCAACAATCCAGCAATCCAGCTATCCATCAATCCAGCCATCCAGCCATGCAACAATCCAGCAATCCAACCATCCAACCATCCAACCATCCAACCATCCAACCATCCAGCAATCCAGCAATCCAGCAATCCAGCCATCCAGCCATCCAACCATCCAACCATCCAACCATCCAGCAATCCAACAATCCAACCATCCAACCATCCAACCATCCAACCATCCAACAATCCAACCATCCAACCATCCAACCATCCAACAATCCAGCAATCCAACCATCCAACCATCCAACCATCCAACATTCCAACAATCCAACTATAAAACCTCCAACACCTCAACCCCCACCGCCTCTTGCCCTAATAATGGATATTCCTCCTCTCCAAGAATCTCCATAAACCGCAATCCTAAAGTAAGAATATATTGCATCCCTTCTTCCTTAACGATCGCTTTCTCAGTTCTTAACTCCAACCGCTCCGTCCCATCCTTCTTGGATCTTCTTATGGGTATTGAGTGATAGGTAATAAAACTATGACGCTCCCTGTTGTAAGCCAACACTAAATACTGAAGTTCAAAATGGGTAGCCCCCTTGGGGAATCGGGTAGAGGAGGGGTCAAAATCATTCCATACCAAGGAAAAATCTTCCGTATCGATCTCCGGATTCCCAAATTGCTGCCGTATCCCGGCTTTTGGCGTAAACACAAATTCCCGCAATAGCAACTTACCTTTAATAGTACGAAGTCCGTCACTAACGTTTTTGGCGCCAGGCTCCGATTCTCTGTCAACCGACTTAATTTTCATAAAAAGTTTCATCAACCGTACATGCAGCGTTCCATCCTTTAAATGCTTTAAAATAGGCCGTAACCCAATCTTAAATTCCTTTACAAAAACACTACATAATTTTAATTCATCAGAATTTTTGTAAATCCGAGGGTTATTTTTATTATTTTTACTATTGAATCCTCTCATGGCTTACTAGTTGATCGGTTGATTGTTAGATAAATATAATAAACTCCCACCTTTCAAACAAGTATTCAAAGCCGACTCAATGCCGACCTAAAGCCGACTCCATGCCGACCTAAAGCCGACTCTATGCCGACTCTACTCCCTGTATACTTCCTATATACCCCCACTAGACTTGCACTAGGCTTCCAGTTTTCCTTATATTCGTATATCAATTTAATCAAGCACAACCCAAAACCCAAAACCCAAAACCCACAACTGACAACTCACAACCAACAACTCACAACCCACAACTGACAACTCACAACTGATAACTCACAACCGACAACCAACAACCAACAACCAACAAACAATGATATTATTTGGAGCCAGCGGGCATTGTAAATCCGTGATCGATATAGCGGAATCCATAGAGGAGAAAATTAGCATAATCTATGACGATAATCCCAAAACGGAGGCAGTATGCCATATTCCGGTTAAAAGATACTTTGACGGAATTTCTGGGATAAAGGAAACTTGCATCATCTCCATTGGCGACAATAAGTTGCGCAGGGAGGTAAGGAATAAACTGCAAGGAAACTTTGGCAGTTTGATACATAAAACAGCTACCATTTCTTCGTGGTCTACTATAGGTATTGGGACCGTAGTCATGGCAAATGTGGTTGTTAACTCTTGCACCAAAATAGGGGAACACTGTATTATTAATTCTGGAGCTGTTATCGAACATGATTGTTCCTTAGATGATTTTGTACATATTTCTCCCAATGCTACTCTTGCCGGCGATGTTACTGTGGGCGAAGGAACACATATTGGCATTGGAGCCTGTATACTACCCGGCATAAAGATTGGCAGTTGGGCAACCATTGGCGCCGGGGCTGTAATCATCAAAGACGTTCCTGATGGGGCAGTTGTGGTGGGCAATCCTGGAAGAGTTATTGGTGAATAGTGAATAGTGAATGGTGAATGTGTGGTATAAAACTGGCTTTTAGTTAACTTTGCTATTAGCAGAAATTGGTTATAAAAATACCAACCATCATTAAAATAGTTAATATATTTAATAACCCACAACCCACAACCCACAACCCACAACCCACAACCCCCAACCCACAACCCACAACCCCCAACCCACAACCCCCAAACCCCAAACCACAACCCACAAACAATAATTCTATCAAAAGAGCCTTCGACATATTTTTTTCTACCCTTGGCCTGCTACTTTTTGGTTGGGTGATTCTTTTGTTGATATTGATAGCGCAAATAGACACGGGAAAAGGCGTTTTTTTCCAAACCCGCGTTGGCCAATTTGGCAGGCTTTTTACTATTTATAAAATCCGTTCGATGCATTTTCATCACTGCCATATTTCTGCCTACGGTAGCTTTTTGAGGCAGTATAAACTTGATGAGTTGCCACAATTGTTAAATATATTTTTGGGGCAAATGAGCTTTGTAGGCCCGCGCCCGGATGTGCTTGGCTATTACGATCAGCTACAGGGAGAGTTCCGTAAAATTCTCGAACTAAAACCCGGTCTGTGCAGTAGGGCGGCAATAAAATATTATAATGAAGAATCGTTATTGGAAACTCAACAGAATCCAAAAAAATACAATGACGAAGTCATCTTTCCCGATAAAGTAAAAATGAATATGGAGTATTATTACAATAGATCCTTTTTGACGGATATGAGGATTCTTTGGGAATTTGTAGTTCGTTAAATAGTGAAGAGTGAATGGTGAATGGTGAAGGGGAGCAGTGAAGAATTAATTATTGATGGTTGATGTTTGATTGTTGATGGTAAATATTTGTTTTATTTAAATTAATAACCAATAACCAATAACCAATAACCAATAACCAATAACCAATAACAATTAACAATTAACCATTAACCAATAACCAATAACCATTAACCATTAACCACTACCCCCCAACTACTAATTTATTCTTAAAACAAAGGTTCCTTCTAGATTATTATTTAACTTTGCCTCCTCTCCAATTATATGTTCAACAAGGGCATTTTTATATTATAAACTCAAGGAATTACTTCAGACTATAATACCAGGGTCATAATTATATCGTTTATAAAAATAAATTAAACCATATATAGACTTTTAAGGAACATCTAACCAATGACAGAAAAAATATATTTATCATCACCCCATATGGGCGGTACGGAACAAACCTACGTCAATGAAGCCTTTGCAACCAATTGGGTAGCTCCATTGGGTCCCAACGTAAATGGGTTTGAGGAGGCTTTGGAAAAATATCTGGGTCCTGAAAACCATGTTGCGGCCTTGAGCAGTGGGACCGCAGCCTTACACTTGGCCCTAATTTTATTGGGGGTGAAACGTGGCGATGAAGTGATTTGCCAAAGCATGACCTTTTCGGCTTCCGCAAACCCTATAGTTTATTTGGGAGCAACGCCCATTTTTGTTGATAGCGAAGCCGAAACTTGGAATTTGTGCCCTAACCATTTGGAAGAGGCAATCAAGGACCGGATTTCAAAAGGTAAAAAACCAAAGGCTATCATAGCCGTTCATTTATACGGCATGCCCTATAAAGTAGACGAAATAAAAAAGATATCGGAAAAATATGAAATCCCTATAGTGGAAGATAGTGCAGAGGCCTTGGGCAGTACCTATAAAGGGAAGAAGTGCGGTACTTTTGGCGATATTTCAATCCTTTCTTTTAATGGAAATAAAATTATAACCACCTCGGGAGGGGGAGCATTGGTTTCAAAGGATAAGAAAATTAAGGAAAAGGCTATTTTTCTTGCCACCCAAGCCCGGGATGAAGCCCCACATTACCAACATTCGGAAATAGGGTACAATTACCGCTTGAGCAATATTAGCGCGGGTATTGGCCGTGGACAAATGGAAGTGCTGGATAAGCACGTATCCCTTCGCCGGGAGATGAACAACTTTTATAAACAACTTTTTAAAAATTCCGAAGGAGTAAGTGTTTTTACCGAACCGTCTGAAGATTATTTTTCGAACCATTGGCTTTCCTGTCTTTTAATAGATGAAAAGAAGGCGGGTTTTTCTTCTGAAAAAATTCGGGAGGCCCTTGCGGAAGAAAATATTGAATCGCGCCCCCTTTGGAAGCCGATGCATTTACAGCCTATTTTTAAAAATTCTCCTTATTATGGAGGAAATGTTTCAGAATATCTGTTTAATAATGGTTTATGTTTACCTTCTGGATCGAACCTCCAAGGTCTAGAAAAAGAGAAGATTAACGATGTTTTAATGCACTTTATCGAAAGTTGAGGTATATTTGCATTTTTATGCAGGGCGTATATGAATAGATTTATTTTAAATAATTTGAAGATAAGTAAATCCCAATTAAAGTTCTTGGATCAACGGTATATGCCGCGCTGGGCCATCTTTTTGATGGATATATTTATTTGCATTATTTCATTTGTAACAGTATATCTCATTCTTGAAAGTACCCCTTTTAAATTTAATAGTGTTTGGACGCTTCCCTATAGGGCATTGTTTATTGTGTGTGTAAATATTTTCTATTTTTATATACTTCGCACTTACTCGGGTATTATTAGACATTCCACCTTTACAGATGTATTTAGAGTGGCCTCTGCCTCATTTTTCACGGCTTTTACCATCACCGTCTTTAATTACGCTTATTTTGCAATAAGTGGGCAAAAAATATTTCTTACCACAGCCGTTCTTTTATATATGTTTTTATCCTTCAGCATGATGCTGTTTCTACGGATTGCCGTGAAGGAGGCATATCAATACATGAAAAATATTACAACGGGTAACTTTTTTAAGAAGCGCATTTTAATTGTAGGAATGGATGACCAAACCATATCATTGGGAAAAGCATTAACAACTGAATCGACACTCCCTTATAAATTAGTGGGTTTCCTTACCGAGAATCCTGTCAGTACCCGGCTTAAAATACTTAACAAGCCAGTTTTTTCAGTTCCCTTAACCAGCACTTCTTACGAATTTACTGAGTTATTGGCAAAGCAAAATATAGACGGAGTACTTATTGTAAGTGAAGCCCTTTCGCTAAAGGAGAAGAACCAGATAGTGGAGGCATGTCTCGCCAATAAAATTCAAATTTTCAACGTGCCTTTGGTAGAAAATTGGTGTAAAAAGGATGATATAAATACCCAAATAAAGCCTATACAGATTGAAGATTTACTGGAGCGTACCCCAATAGCTACAGATTTTGACCTTATAAAAAGGGATTTACAGGGTAAGAAAATATTGGTCACTGGAGGCGCCGGTTCCATTGGAAGTGAAATAGTAAGGCAATTGGCGGCTTTTGACCCACTAAAGATAGTCATTGTTGATAATGCCGAATCTGCCCTGCATGAAATGGAACTCTTTCTCAATCAACACCATCCTTCCCTCGATTTCAACGCTATTTTGTCAGATATAAGGAATAAGGAACGAATGGAAATTCTATTCAACAAATACCAATTCGATCTGGTCTATCATGCGGCGGCCTACAAGCACGTTCCGCTGATAGAAAAAAATCCACATGAGGCTATTTACGTAAACCTTCTCGGAACCATTAATTTATCAAACCTAGCCGTAAAATACGATATTGATAAGTTTGTAATGATTTCAACCGATAAAGCCGTAAACCCTACCAATGTTATGGGTGCCTCCAAAAGAGCTTCCGAAATGTACGTGCAATCCCTACAAGACCATATTCAAAATACAAATAAAACGCGTTTTATAACTACCCGTTTTGGAAACGTGTTGGGTTCCAACGGTTCGGTAATACCCTATTTCAGAAAACAAATTGCGGAAGGTGGCCCCGTTACGGTTACACATAAGGATATTATTCGCTATTTTATGACCATAAGTGAAGCCTGCCAACTTGTATTACAGGCAGGAACCATGGGCAACGGTGGGGAAATCTATGTTTTTGATATGGGAAAACCTATAAAAATATTGGACATGGCAGAGCGAATGATCCGCCTTTCAGGTTTAAAACCTTATGAGGACATAGATATACAGTTTACGGGACTTCGGCCCGGAGAAAAACTATACGAAGAGTTGCTGAGTGATACATCTACCTCGCTGCCCACGTATCATCCCAAAATTATGGTCTCCAAAGTGCCTACGCAGAATTATGATTATATTCTATCCAAAGTAAAAGAAATTACGGATATTTCTGAACAGGGGAAAAGGAAAGAGGTTGTGAAAAAGCTAAAGGAATTGGTTCCAGAATTTTTAAGCAAAAATTCGGAGTTTGAAATTTTGGACACACCGAAACCCCAATAAGTAGGTATTGTCCATTTAGATACTTCAAAAAAATGGCTTTTATATTTCGTGAAGGCCTTATATTTGTACCCAAAAAAATTTCGAATGACCAGAATTGCAATACTTTTAATACTTTTTGCAACTTTCTTTTCTTGTGCTACCAGAAAGGAGATTGTTTACTTTCAAGGTTCTGAAGATCTTAATCTAAAGGATATTGAAAGTTCTTTTGAACCAATCATAGAATCCAACGACATACTGTATGTAACCGTTTCATCTATAGATGAAGAGGTTACAAAACCCTTCAAACGGGCCAGCGGCTCAGAAGGCGCTTCAGGCAGTGAAAAACTGCAGGGCTATTTGGTGGATTCGGAAGGCAATATTAGATTTCCTGTATTGGGTTCCTTAGCCGTAGTGGGCAAAACCCGAGGCACGGTCGAGAAGGAACTGAAAGCAAAACTCTCCGAATATATTAAAGATGTTGTGGTAGATGTAAGGATCATCAATTTTAAGGTTACTGTTGTTGGCGAAGTTGCTTCTCCCGGGGTTTTTAGAATTGAAGATGAGCGGGTAACCTTACCAGAAGCCATAGCCTTGGCCGGAGACCTTACGGTTGATGGAAGACGAAGTGATATAACCGTAATCCGTGAAGAAAACGGGGTGCGAAAGGTTGCTAGAATAGATTTTACCGATACGGCTCTTTTTTCCAGTCCCTTTTACTTTTTAAAGCAGAATGACATTGTTTACGTAGAACCTTCGCTTAAAGGGGTTAAAAAATCGGGTTTTATTCCGGATGTACCTGCGCTATTATCGCTGTTCACCATTGTGCTTAGCACCGTAATTATTTTATCACGTTAAAAATGGAAGAACGAAACATTACACCTACAGAACAGGAAATACCTATAAAGGAACATATTGTACAATACTTACGTTATTGGTACTGGTTTGTACTGATGGTAATTATAGCACTAGTAGGCGCATTTATTTATTTGCGCTATACCCCCAAACTGTATTTAAGCAAGGCCACTATTGTAATAAAAGATGAAAAGTCCTCCAATAATATTATTGATGTTTCAGGCCTATCACAAATGGGCGGTTTTTTCTCCAAATTCAACAGTACCAAAATTGAGAATGAATTAGTTATTTTCAATTCAAAAAGAATTATTGAGGCAACTGTAAAAGAGCTCGACCTAAATGTAAAGTACGAATCTGTTGGCTCCATAAAAACTACCGAACTATACAACAACATACCTTTTAAAGTCCAATATCAGTCTTTAAAAAGTTCCAGCGCAGGGGCCCCAAAACTGTATTTTGAGATTCTCTCAGATTCTAAATATAAAGTAGAAGACGAGTCGCAATCCTTTTCCGCTACATATAAATTTGGGGAACAAGTGTCTCTTCCCTTCGGCGATATTTCGGTATTGCCCAATTTTGACCAACCCTCTAGTTTTAATAGTTATATAGGAAAAACTATTATGGTTACCTATACCCCCATAGATATTGTAGCACTTAACTACCAATCCAGGGTATCTGTAGTCAATGAGATTAAAAGCAGCAATGTGGTTGAGCTTAGTATTCTATCCTCTGTTACGGATAAATCTGAGGAGTTTTTAAATGAACTGGTGGAACAGTATAATAATGATGCCATTAGTGACCGTAACGAAGTTGCAAAAAAAACATCGCAGTTTATCGATTCCCGAATCAATATAATAACTAGGGAATTGGATTCGGTAGAGCGAAATAAGGAATTGTTTAAAAGCAGTAATCGACTTACAGACATACAGGCAGAAGCTCAAATGATACTCGAAAATTCCAGCGAATCCAATCAAAAACAATTTGATTTATCCACGCAGCTTGAGCTTTCAAAATCCATGATAGATTATATGGAAAACAGTTCAAAGAACGAACTTTTGCCTTCAAACATCGGTATTCAGTCCGAAAATGTTGGGGAATCGGTAAACAACTATAATCAATTGATTTTATACCGAAACAAGTTATTACAGAATTCCACTTCAAAAAACCCAGTGGTCGTAAACGTAAATAATCAAATTGAACAAATGCGCTCCAATATTTTGGGGACCTTAAAAAATACGAGCAACTCCTTAAAAGTTGCAATGAAAGACTTGAATATTCAGGAATCTTCCTTGAATTCAAAAATAGCACAGGTTCCTGAAAAGGAAAAGATTTTCCGAAGCATTGAGCGGCAACAGACCATAAAGGAACAGCTTTATCTGTTTCTTTTGCAACAGCGCGAAGAAGCTTCCATTTCTTTGGCCGCCACCTCGCCCAAAGCCAAAGTAGTAGATGGTGCTTATAGCAGCCAATCTCCCGTTTCCCCCAAAACTTCCCTTATTTACCTTGGGGCATTAATGGCAGGGCTCATAGTTCCCTTTTTAGGAATTTACGGAGCCAATATGCTCAATACCAAAGTAACTAACAGAAAGGATGTGGAACGGCATTTGCCTACAACCCCTATCTTGGCGGAAATCCCAAAAATTCAAAAAGGGGAATCTGAACTCATACAGGATAATGACCGAAGCATTATGGCGGAAGCCTATAGAATTTTCCGTACCAACCTCCAATACCTATTTATCAATAAACTGGAAGACAACAATAAAGGCAAATCGCTTATAGTTACTTCCACCATTAAAGGGGAAGGAAAAACATTTGTAGCTTTTAATCTTGCACTGACACTGGCCCTTACCGGGAAAAAAGTTGTTTTGGTGGGTGCGGATATCCGTAATCCACAATTGCAACGTTATCTTCCAGAAAACGAAAAAACCAGAAAAGGACTTACAGAATTTATAGTCTATGAGGATTTGGAGATGAAGGAAGTTATTTCTCATAGCAAATACCACAAGAACCTTAGCATTGTACTTTCAGGTGCCATCCCCCCGAACCCGGCCGAAGTGCTGATGCAAAAAAGAACCAGCGTACTTATAGATCAGTTAAAGGAAGAATTTGATTATATAATCATGGATACGGCCCCATCTATGTTGGTAACAGATACCATCCTTATCAATAAACTGGCCGATATTACACTCTATGTGGTAAGGGCTGGCTATACAGATAAACGCTTACTCGATTTTCCACAGGATGCAATTAACGACGGCCGCTTGTCCAATGTTGCCATTGTGCTTAACAATGTTGAATTGAACAATTTTGGTTATGGAAACAAATACGGGTATGCCTATGCTCGTGAAGAACGTTCCTTTTTGAAGAGGATGCTCAACAAATAAATCTTTTTAAATATGACATGCCCATATTAATTGTGTAAACCAAGCGAAGAAGAATAATCTGGGCATACCATCTTCCGCTTTATAAAATATTTTATGCAGATGAAATTTCTGGAAATATTATTCTTGCTCGCGCCCGCAATGATTTTCTCACAGGAATTTGATATATCTGGAACTATAGAATCAACCGCAGTACTTTCCAGCGAAAATGAAAATCCCTTCTGGTTTCATACCAATACAAATTATTCCGTTGCAGAATTGACCAATCTTTCCGTAACTGGGGGATTGGAAGCAAAATATGCATTTACTAATTTTGCCCTAAATGCCGGGGTTTCTATTTTTGGAAGAGATGGGGTGGAAGATGCTGTACAGCGAAAGGAACTTTATCTACAATTTGAAAATTCCTGGCTACTGGCCACCCTTGGAGCCAAAAGCAGACCTATTGTTGCCAATGGCCTTTCCGCTACAAACAAAAACTTTTTATGGTCGGGAAACCCAAGGCCACTTCCCGGAATTTTACTGGAAGCAAATGAACCCATAAAAATTTCCAAAACTTTTGGGATAGATTGGGGCATTGCCCATTACGAGCTAAATGATGACCGATTTGTAAATAATACCCATCTTCACTACAAAAGATTGGGATTGATAACCACCTTTAATGAAAACAATAAACTCATTGCCCAAGTCCAACATTTTGCACAATGGGGTGGCAACTCTCCAGAATATGGTAAATTAAAGGACGGATTTAAGGATTTTGTCAATGTATTTTTTGCGCGAAATACCGCTGAAATAGGTTTTGAAGGCGAAACCATTAATAGAATAGGAAACCATCTTGGGTCCTTTTTATTGGATTATAAATTCAAAAATAGTTTAGGTGATTTTTCCGCCTACCATGAACATCCCTTTGATGACGGTTCGGGAACGCGACTTGCAAATTTCCCCGATGGGGTTTGGGGCATTTTTTTCAGACCGACCAATCAAAATATAATTTCCTCTATTTTATATGAATATATAACCACCACAAACCAAAGCGGGATTTCAGTTGGGAGTGGGTACGACAATTATTTTAACAATAGTGTTTACCATAGTGGTTGGACCTATGAAGGAAATATTATCGGTCTACCCTTTATGATTCCTAATGAAGAAGAAATTACCGAAAATTCCATTGCCATTATTAGCAACAGTTTACAAATGCATCATTTGGGAATTGCCGGAAGTATTAAAAACATTGATTGGGTAGTAAAAACTTCCTATATAAAAAATTTGGGAAGGAAGTCTTCACTTTTAGAAAACCCAATTAAGAATCTCTACAATTATATTTCCTTTGCGTACAAAACCGAAAAACTCGGTACTTTTAAGATAATGGGCGGTTTAGATTTTTCCAATTTGGAAGATACACTGCTGGGAGGTGGCGCAACCTATTCCTATTCATTTTAGGCTAAGGCTTTCTGTTTTTATTTCTGAAAAGAAATCCCATTGGAAGCCAAACAAAGAGAAACAGAAACTTTCCGGTAACCAATCCAATGATGGTTATTATTGCAGCAATTACCATTAAATATGTTGTGGTGCTTGATTTCACTTAATTTTCACAGCTTCATTTTCATCTGTTCCGTAAACCAATTCTATAAACTCAACTTTTGGGATGGTTCCAAAATATTCATCCAGGGCAATATCGTTCAGTAATTCTGAAATATTTTCCTTTTCATAACGAGCGCCTTCCATTAGTTTTTCAAGACTTTCCACAGGCTCCTTTCCGAAAAAATCCCCGAATATTTTAAATTCCACGATATGTCCTTTTTCCACAAAAATGCGCAAATCAATTTCCCCTACTGGAAAACGCTTGCTGCGCTGAATATTGAATTTTGGGGAACGGCCGTAATTCCATTCCCAAGTGTCATATTTTTCCTCTTTTAATTGATGGACAGCTTTCCATTCTTCAGGCGATAAATGATAGCTTTCAAAAGGCTCACTTTCTTCGTAAAGACCTTCCAAAAGCAGTTTGCGAAACTCTTCTATTTTCATCGGGTACCTTAAAAATTCAGAAATATTCGCCACGCGGCTGCGAACCGATTTATGCCCTTTGGATTCAATCTTGCTCATCTTTACGTTCAATGCGTTTACCACTTCGCCTAAATCGGTATCTAACAAAAGCGTTCCATGGCTCACCATTCTTTTTCCAGTGGAAAACTGGGCGGTACCAGAGATTTTTTTGTCATTCACCTGTATATCGTTCCGGCCTTTAAGTTCGGCATCTAAACCTAAATTCTTTAAAACCTTTATTACGGGTTCAGTAAATTTTTTAAAATTGTTAAGGCTTTTTATATCGTGATTGGTAATAAAACTGAAATTAAGATTCCCAAAATCGTGATACACTGCACCCCCGCCAGAAACTCTTCTCACCACATGGATATTATTTTTTTCAACGTATTCGTGATTTATCTCTTCCAGCGTGTTTTGGTTTCGGCCAATAATAATGGAAGGTTCGTTTATATAGAACAATAAATAATCCGCTTCCGGACTAAAATTCCGAAGGGCGTATTCTTCCAGTGCGAGGTTGAGTTTTGGGTTGTTATTGCCTTCGTTTTCTATAAAAATCATATTTTTTTCTTTGTTCCGTAAAGATAGGATTTATTGAAGGGAAAAGTGAATCTGTGAGTATGTGAATATGTGAATTTGTGAATCTGTGAATTTGGAAAATAGCGAAGAGAGATTTGGGATTAGGAATTAGCGAAAAGTAAAAAGTGAATAGGTGAATAGGTGAATAGGTGAATTCGCTCAACCTGACATTTGATTCCGCTGAAAAATTCATAACCTTTAACTCACAACTCACAACCCACAACCCACAACTCGCAACCCACAACTCACAACCCACAACCCACAACCCACAACCCACAACCCACAACATTTTTAACCATTCTATCTTCTTTATGGCAATTCTAAAACCATTCCGTGGCATACGCCCTCCAAAATCTATTGCACATTTAGTCGCCTCAAGGCCATACGATGTTCTCAATTCCAAGGAAGCCCGCGCCGAAGTGGCTGATAATGAAAAATCTTTGCTGCACCTGATCAAGCCTGAGATTAATTTCAATCCGCCGATCGACGAACATGAACCTGCCGTGTACGCAAAAGCAGCCGAGATGTTCGAATTATTCCAGTCAAAAGGCTGGTTAACACAGGACGAAAAGGAGTGCTATTACATCTATGCCCAAACGATGAACGGCATGCGCCAGTATGGATTGGTGGGATGCGCCGGAGTGGAGGATTATCTGAACGGGATTATCCGTAAACATGAACTAACGAGGCCGGATAAGGAGGAGGACCGGATGAAACATGTGAGAATAACCAGTGCAAACCTGGAGCCGGTCTTTTTTACTTACCGTGCCCTTCCTGAACTGGATGAAATCGTTTCGTCATGGGTGTCAACACATGAACCCGAATATGATTTCACATCCGTGGATGGAATCGGTCATCATTTTTGGGTGGTTGACAATCAAAGGATAATTGCTGAAATAACGAAGCTGTTCTCCGGTATCGATTATACCTATGTGGCCGACGGACATCACCGCACTGCGGCTGCTGCACTCGTAGGCAAGGAGCGTATGGCTGCCAATCCAAACCATGACGGCTCGGAGGAGTATAACTTTTTTCTGGCAGTCCATTTCCCCGATAACCAACTCCGAATCATCGATTACAATCGTGTTGTGCGTGATCTTAACGGGCTGACTCCTCACCAGTTACTGGAAAAATTGAAGATTGCTTTTGTCGTAACAAAAGTCGGATCGGAAATTTTTAAGCCCGAAAGCCTGCATAATTTCGGAATGTATGTGGATGGCAATTGGTACAGCCTGACTGCAAAGCCCGGGACCTACCACGACAATGATCCCATTGGCGTACTGGATGTGACCATCAGTTCTGATTTGATTTTACGCGATATTCTTGGCATCCATAACCTGCGTACCGATAAGCGCATCGATTTTGTCGGGGGTATCCGGGGCCTGGAGGAATTGCAGAAACGGGTTGATTCCGGCGAAATGGCTGTGGCCTTTGCCCTGTATCCCGTTTCGATGAAGCAATTGATGGATATCGCCGATACCGGGAATATCATGCCGCCAAAAACAACCTGGTTTGAACCAAAACTTCGTAGTGGATTGGTTATTCATAAGCTCTGATTCACTGAATCATACAAAAACGGGCAGCCCATTGGAGCTGCCCGTTTTTGTTAATTGGTATTGTTCCTGTTTTCTACCTGGAGTTAACCTGCACGCGGTAGTTGCCGTTTGCCTTTGATGCCGAAATGGAAATGATCCATTTACCCAGATAGGGACCCGCCTCATCCTCTTCCCAGCTGAATTGCTGGTTCCAGTTTACGTCGGCCAGCGGCGAGATGGTAATTTCCTGAAACGATGATTTATCAGGCTTTTTCAGCGTAATCTTTAATTCACCGGCTTTCAGGGTTCCGCTAACATAAAAACTGACCTGGGACGATTCATTCTTAACATCATAGGAGAAATCTGTTGCAAAGGTCACATCCTCAAGTGTTTTACTGATGCTCATGGAGTTGTTCTCACGGTCTCCGCGATACATACTATATACATTATCCATGCCGCTATTGTTAAACTTGTACCGCATGGGAGGCACCGTAAAGCTGTGAACAATTGCGGGGTCGATGCCCAGACCTTGCTTTTTCAATTCTTCCAGCTGTCTGTTGTTATCCTGAATCTGAATATTCCACAACTCCTTATAGTTCCTAGCGTCATAGTATCCTCTTTCCTGACGGGCTTTCAGCGCCTTTTCCTCAGCTACAAGCGATTCTTCCATAACCTTCTGGAGGTTCAACTGGGCTTCCTTCTTGGCGTCGGTAATCACGGTTACCTGGTCTTTCTTTTTCTGGGCCTCAGCTTCCTGCTTCTTTTTATCTGTTTGTTCCTGACCCATCACCGTAATCAGGGAAGTCAGGAGTATGAATAACAGAACCGTAATCGAAATCTTTGCTTTCATATTTTTGATAGTTTATTTGCGATTCAAAGGTAGGGCACAGCAACCTTCCTTCGCGTTAATACCGGGTTAATGTGATGTTAATCCATCATTTCCGTGGGAAATTAGCTTATTTTTATTCCGGAATTCAATTTTTTGATGAAGAGTAAAATCGCAATACTAGTTGTTTCAATTACCGCCATATTAATTGTGGTAGGTATCGAGATGTACCTGGTTAACCGGATTTACCGTCTGGAAACGGAGAAATTTGATTACCGGTATCGCGAAATATTACAAAAAGGCCTTGCATTTTTAGATAAGCCGGGCCAAAACCGGGGCCTAAGCACCGCATTCTATTTCATGAATTTTCAGTCGATAAAAGCTTTGCCTTTTTATCATACAGATCAGGTGGATACTACACGGTTTAAAGAAGTGGTACTGCAGAACTTTCATAAAACGCTGGTGCAGAAAGAAGGGCTTGACAGCCTGTTGATCAACTTCCTGAAGTTGATGAAAGTCGAAAGCAATTTCCGTTCGAAATTCAGCATAACCAATCTTGCCATCTTTAATGAAGGTGAGGAAGTTGATATTTTTAACAAGCTGCGGGATACCACCTGGTCATATCCGGATACATTGGGAATCCGCAGCAAACAGATTCCGGTCAATCATTATTCCTTCTACGGGGACAACTTTCAGATCGGAATCGATTATTATGTGGATTTCAATAATAAGAAGTCACTGGTGCTAAGGGAGATTGGCGGAAGTCTGTTGATTGCTCTCCTGGCTTTATCAGCCGTAATCCTGATATTTCTGATTTCCTTGCGCAACCTTATGGAAGAGAGGAGGTTGTCGCAACTAAAAACGGACTTCATCAACAACATGACGCATGAACTAAAAACGCCTCTTTCCACGATTTCGGTTGCCACACGCACACTGGAGAACGAATCCATTCTCGACGACCGGAATAAAGTTCGGGATACAGTTGCCGTTATCAGGCGCCAAAACAGACAGTTAACCAAACAGATCAATCATTTGCTGGAAATCAGCATGTGGGAGCGAAAGCAATTTTCGATCGACAGCCAGAATCTGGAACTGGAGCCATTTTTTGCCGGAATTGCCGAATCCTTCCGTTGGGAATGCAAGGAAAGAGCCTGTAAACTCACCGAAAACTTCAGCTTTTCGGTTAAGTCGGCTATGCTGGATGAGGTGCAGATGACGGTGGCCTTGCATAACCTGCTGATCAATGCGGTGAAATACAGCGTGAATGAACCGGAAGTTTTACTGGATGTTCATTGTGAGGATCGATTGCGCATTTCCGTGACGGATAACGGGGTCGGGATCAGTAAGGAAGATCAGAAACATATTTTCGATAAATTTTACCGGGTTTCTACCGGGAACATTCATAAGGTAAAGGGCCTGGGACTGGGTTTATTTTACGTGAAACAGATTGTGGAAGCTCACGGCGGTAATATTTATGTGACCAGCCGTCCCGGAAAAGGAAGTACATTTACTATAATATTACCTGTCCATGGAAAAAATCAGAATTCTCCTGGCTGAAGATGACCCGGATTTGGGAAATATCCTTGCACAATATCTGGAAATGCAGGGTTTTATTGTTTCATTGGCACGTGATGGGGAGGAAGCCTGGCAACTATACCAGAAAGCCTTACCCACCATCTGTTTACTCGATGTCATGATGCCCAAAATGGATGGATTCGAACTGGCTGAGAAAATCTCCAGGCACAATCCGGATATTCCTTTCCTGTTTCTAACGGCCAAGAGTCTTAAAGAGGATCGCATCCGTGGTTTGAAAATCGGTGCGGATGATTATATCACCAAACCTTTTGAAGTGGATGAACTGGTGTTGCGAATCAATAATATCCTGAAGAGATCGGGGGTAAACGATTCCGACGAATTCCAGGTCGGACAGATCAATTTCAATTTTCAGGAACTTGAATTAAAGACACCGGATGGTGCGCATAAGCTGACACTAAAGGAAGGGCAACTGCTAAAATACCTCCTTCAGCACGAAAATAAACTGGTGAAACGTGAAGAGATTCTGACTGAAGTCTGGGGTGAAAATGATTATTTTTTGGGCCGTAGCATGGATGTTTTTGTCAGCCGCCTGCGAAAATACCTGCTTTCTGAAGAGTCTGTAACCATTGAAACCGTTCGGGGAACCGGCTTTATTTTTCGGCTGAGGAGACCCTCATAGGGACACCGGATCGGATGCCCCTATGCGATCAGACCTATATTTCCCTCTGAATTAATTTATTGGAATTCAGCATCATGTCGATATACTGCGCCCGTTTGTATACGGTAGGGTTAGGGGTGTTTTTACGGCTGAGCTGCCCCCGGAAATCCTGGATGGAAGCATGATTGTGATACTTCATCCATACCGCCAGCGTGTTATTCATTTCTTCGATCCGGTCGATTCCGTTTTTATAAACCGTACTGACAACCTGCACCGCCTGGGCCCCTGCAAGTAACAGTTTTATAACATCTTCACCTTCCATGATACCCTGGCTTGCGACCACATCAAGCTCCTGCTGTCCGAACAGAAGCCCACTGTAGCGGAGCGGTAACCGGTAATCTTTTTCGTTGCTCAGGTTCCAGGGTGAAATGTGTTTCAGATGCTCGAGATCCACATCCGGCTGAAAGAATTTATTGAACAAAACCACACCCCTGATACCAGTCTGGTTAAGTCGGGTAATGAAATTCAGCAGGTTGGAATAGTTTGGGCTCAGTTTAACGCTTACTGGGATTTTAACTGACTGCACCACACTGGCTACAATTTTTAGCTGTTCTTCTTCGATTTCCGCTCCTGTTTTTTCAGCAGAAAAGGGAACATTGAAAAAATTGAGTTCAATCCCGTCCACCCCGGTTTCTTCGATGCCCTGCGCATACTTAACCCAGGTGGGTTCATAGATGGCATTCAGGCTTCCGATCAGTGGTATGGAAAGATTGTCTTTTGCCCGCTTCAGCTTTTCGAGAAATTCTTCGGGTCCGCTGTAAGAGGTGCCGGGGAATACATTCGTCATTTCCGCATTCCGGTCATTGTAGGTTTCCAGCAGGTTGTAAAGTTTGACATCTTCGAGTTGCACCTGCTCTTCAAAAAGAGATTTGTAAACAATGGCTCCGGCACCGGCTTTCTGAATTTTTTTCAGATTGGAAGGATTCTCCACCAGGTCGCAGGCTCCAACAATTATCGGGCTTTCCAATTCAAGCCCCAGATAGTGCACATTCAATTTTTTCATTTGGGTTTTGTTTTATTATCAAAACAAAGACGTCGGGAAATGGTTCAGACAATTGACAACTATTCCGGGGTAATCCTGAAAAAAGATTCCGGTGAGGCCACCACCTGCTCAATTATTTGCAATACAATCAGGTTTGCCAGGGTTTCAATCGCCTGTTTTGAAGTGATGCGGGCCGTTTTTCGGAAATCATTCAGCGTGATTTGTTTCCGGTCCTGGAAAAGGCGAAAAAGTTCCTCCTCGATATGGGAATATCGGATCCACGCACCTTTCTTTTGTTTCAATTTCTGCCAGACACACACGAGCACCTCATCGGCCTTGATATTCTCATCTTTTGATCGTACATAAGCCTGGAAAATTCCTCCGGGTTCTTTCACGAAATGCGGACGCAACGGACTAGGCGGAACCCATACCTCTAGCACGGTTTTTCCCTCCTCCTTCCAAACCTTTGATTCAAAGCGAATTTCCGGCTTTGAATACATCTGGGCAGCGGATTCCACCATATAATATTCTTCATCTGACCGAACTCCGGCGATCACGCCGTTATCTTTCACGCCAATCAGCAATCTTCCTCCATCGGTATTCGCAAAAGCTACCAGCGACCGTGCAATCTTTCTGGAATCGGTGATTCCGAATTTGAAATCCTGCTGCTGGTGTTCACCATCATGAATCAAAGCTTGTATGTAGGAGACTTTCTTCATGTTTTTCTTCCGCAAAATTGTTTAAAATTGATCACTTTTTCTGCACGTTTGCCCATTATGATCAATAACAACCCCTCGTCCGATCCTGGATTGTCCATTTATGAGGAAGCTTATCCGGTATTTTCCTTTTTGCTGGATCCGCAAAAAAGATTGAGCATCCCGGCGGCATTTGGAATTCTCGGAGATGCCGCAGGCAGGGATGCCAGTCGTCGCGGCTGGGGCTATGATGAACTGGCTCTCCGCAATCAGGCCTGGGTGCTGATACGGGCGCGGATGCTCATTGAACGGCAACCGGTGTGGGGTGAGCAAATTTTTCTTAGGACCTGGCCCAAATTGATGGAAGGGGTGGTAGCCTATCGTGATTTTCAGATTCTTGACAGCCATCGCACTATTCTCCTGGCCGGATCCACCGCCTGGACATTAATGGACCTGGCGAGCCGAAGGCCGGTTCGACTTCAGGGTAAGGAATTTGATACCGGTGATCTGTCAAAATATCATGCCATCGAAAGCAAACCCGAAAAAATTCGCTGGCCGGAGAAGTTGAAGGTGGTTCGTGAACTTGTGGCTGAATATGGTCATCTCGACATGAACAACCATGTGAACAACAGCCGATACATTGAATGGGTCCTGA
This sequence comes from Flavobacteriales bacterium, assembly GCA_038215845.1. Lineage (GTDB taxonomy): Bacteria > Bacteroidota > Bacteroidia > Flavobacteriales > Flavobacteriaceae > Aequorivita. The sequence goes on from JBBQQN010000051.1 coordinate 22,741, forward strand.
ACAGTATCCCGGCCGAAACCCTTTTGAGTCAAAGGCTCCGTGAGGTGGAGGTGAATTTCATTTCAGAGGTTAAACACCTGGATCTATTGGAGTTGCTTATCCCTCAAATTCAAGATAACGAAAAAATGTACCAGGGATTTATCCAGGATAAGACCGATGGCCACCAGACTTTTGCCGCTATCTTTACCTTTATATAATTAACCTTTCCGATGAACGATATCTCCCATAATTTGAATGATATCCGTAGGGAATTACCCAAACAGGTAAGGTTGGTTGCTGTTTCCAAGAATCATCCCGCAAGTTCGATTCTGCAGGCCTATGAGGCCGGACAACGGATCTTTGGTGAAAACCGGGTTCAGGAGATCCTCTCAAAACAGCCGGATCTTCCCGGTGACATCGAATGGCATATGATCGGACACCTTCAGACGAATAAAGTTAGGTTAATCGCTCCTTTCATTTCCATGATCCATTCGATCGATTCTTTGAAATTGTTAAAGGAGGTGTCAGACCAGGGGATTAAATGCAACCGCACTATCGATTGCCTTTTACAGATGTTCATTGCCACCGAAGAAACAAAATTTGGGCTGGATGAACCGGAATTAATTCATCTCCTTGGGGAATTCAGGAGTCACCGCCTTGCCGGTGTCAGAATCAGAGGGTTAATGGGAATGGCCTCTTTTACTGAAGATACGGATTTGATCAGGAGAGAGTTCAAAACGCTTGGGATTATCTTCAACCGAATCCGCCTTCAATACTTTTCCGAGGACCCGCTTTTCAATGAATTGTCGATTGGTATGTCAGGGGATTACAAAATTGCAATCGGGGAGG
>JBBQQN010000052.1:0-23415 GCA_038215845.1 Flavobacteriales bacterium
TCTGATTATATTTTTCTTTTTCCGATTTAAATTCCGTTTCTTTTATCTTTTGTCCGCATCCAACAATAAAATTGAAACCTAATAAAAAAATCGATATGTATTTTATCTCTTTCAAATTGTGGGTAACTTGTTTATACTCCCAACTTTATTGGGTTTATCCCTTCAATTTGTTTGGCTAAACCCAAGTTTTAACAATTTTGTTGTGTTTAGTAAAAACAGCATAATGTAGCTTTTTAAAGAGGTTTACCAAACCTACTTATTTTTTATAAGTCGTCAAAGGGGTTCTTTATGTTTTTTAGGCTTTTTTCGCTCACGTGGGTATATATCATCGTGGTATTGGGGCTGTTGTGACCCAAAAGGGATTGTATGTACCGAATGTCCGTTCCGCCTTCAAGCAAATGTGTTGCAAAACTGTGCCTTAGACTGTGCAGGGTAATGCCCTGTTTTAAAATGCTCGCTTTCCGCATTGCCTTTTTTAGTACTTGTTGTGCACTGCTAGCGGAGTATGGGCCGCCATCTTGCCCTTCAAAAAGATATATTTTTGGTTTATACGTTCTGTAATATGTTTCCAGCAATTGCAGGATATTTGCGGAGAGTAGGGTGTAGCGGTCTTTTTTTCCCTTTGCCATTTTTATGTGTATCAACATGCGGTGGCGGTCTATGTCTTGAGGTCTCAGCGCAAGCGCTTCACCAATGCGAAGCCCTGCGGAATAGATAAGCGATAACAAAGCACGGTGCTTTAAATTATGGATGGCTTCAAAAATTTTTTTTATTTCTTCTTTGCTGAGCACTACTGGCAGGCGTTTCTCTTTCCGGGGACGTTCTATATTCATACTTTCCACCTCCAAATTTTTGAAGGCGAAGTATTTTTTTATCCCATTGATGCACTGGTTTTGGTAGGAAATACTGTGCCCGCCCTTAATTATATAGTCGTGGTTAAAGCGTTGTAACCATAATACATCAGGATTTGCAACTTGTTTAAGTTGTAAATATTGGAGGAAGAACGCGGTAACGGCATGATAGGTGTTTACGGTACTTGCGGCAAGCCGTTTTTCCTGCATCCATCGTTCAAAGCGGGCGAGTTCTTTTTGAGTTGTTTCTGAAAGTTGTGGTAGGCTTAAGGGATTGCTTGTTTTAGAGGCCATCGCCGGGCGGACAGGTTTTTTTGGTATTTGGCTATAATCTACATACAGGTTCAGATCTCTCAATTGTTTGTATAATGCCTTGAATGTTATTTCATCATTAAAGGCATAAAAGCATTTTTGGGTAGCGCTCCAGTTCACGTAGGGCAGGGAGTTTATAAGTTCCTTTACAATATTATCATTGTCAAAGTTCAACTGGTAGGCTTGCCTGCCTTCGTGTTTCATTGGTATGATGGCAATAGTTCGCATAATTACTATTAAAGATTCAAAAGTTACTTTTCAGCGCTATAGAAATAAGCTCTTTACGCTTAATACCTATCCGTTATGCTACTAAAGATAGCAATCAGCTACTGTAGCCGTAGGTTATAATGGATGAGCGGAATGCTCTCGCTATCAAAAGTGCAGCTAATTATATAAATATAGTTAAAAACAAAAATGCGCAATTACGGAAAACCGTAAGAGTGGGCTTATACACTGGGAAGAATACCAAATATAGTTTATAAATGGCAAAAAAGCAAAGTGAATCAAAAACAAAAACCCCAGCCATTAGGCCAGGGTTTATATATTAAATAAGAAGGGAGTTATTTCTTGCCTACAAGCTTTTCCAAATAACTAATTTTCTCCTGCTCAGCCTTTAACAAACGTTCATAAAGTTTTTTATTTTCTTCTATTGCCTCTATAAATTTTTCAAGAGGGTTGAATGTACAATGAGAAGCGTAGAATGCTCCATTATTAGCACTATTATCATTAAAATTATTGAAGAAGTTAACAACGTTTTCCTCGGAAAAATTCTCAATGCCTTCTTTGGTCACACCCAAGGCCTTTGCCACTTTTTCTAATCTTTCTTCGTCAACGTTTTCGCTTTGCTCGATCTGGGATATACTCTGTTGACTAATTCCCATTGCTTCTGCCAAAGTTTCCTGCTTCATACCGCGAAGTTCACGGATGCGGCTTATTTTTCTACCTATATGGTTGGATGTCGTTGTGCTCATATACCAAAGATAAAGATAATTCCAATATATAAAAAAGTAAAACACAATCCAATGATGGTAAAATACAACAGCCCATAGTTCGGTACGCTCCCAAAGAGCTTTTATTTTATCCAAAATAAAAAAGTTATGGAAGCAAATATCATAAACCTAGAAAACAACAATGACGATGAAACCATCAAAAAATTGGTTTTGCACATTACAAGGCAGATAAACATCAATCAGATTTATCTTATTAACGGAGATGAAGAATCAAGCCATCCATATAGACTTATAATAATTATAGAGGATATGGCAAAACGGTTTAAACAGCGTGTAAAAGAAATTTTGGAGGAAAGCCTACAAGAATATCCTAGGTACTCTGCACAGTTTTTCACGCTACATTATATTCAAAATATCACTTCCGAAGGAAACACTTTCTTTGTGAACCATTGCAACAAGGAGAGGCTAATTTATTATCACCATAATTATGAGGAAGGATGGCTATTCCATAATGTGGAACTTTCTGTAGTCGTATTAAAAGGCAGAGAGAATTTCCTGAACCAAGAAGAGAAAATATTGGGCTTTAAAAATGGAGCGGATCTTTTCTTGGAAAATAAGAGTTTTGGGCACGCCGCTTTTATGCTGCATCAAACTATTGAACATAGCTTTTTGGCCGCAGAATACTTTCTAATGGGAAAGACCTTTACCGGACATTTGATAAGCGACCACCAAAATTTTATTGGAAACCTCCAAAAAGAATTTAAGGACATCTTCCCAAGGGAAAATGAAACGGATACAGACCTTTTAAACAAACTAAACAAAGCCTATTGTGATACTCGGTACTCCCTTAATTACCAAATAAGAGAAGAGCTGGTTCTTGAAATCAACAAAAGGGCTGAAGATCTGACCCAATTAGTTAAGAAATATGTTGAGGCAGAACTATTGAAATGCGAAAGACTGCTCAAAAACAATTACCAAAAACGGCCTTTAGAAAAAACGTTTAACAAACACGAGCCGAAAACAATCGATAATGAAGCCGATGAATCAATATTGGAAAAGATAAAGAAATTGGGAAAACAGAATTTTATGACATTGGAACCAATTGGTGGAAATCGAGAAGGCTATTATCTGAACTATGCCCGCGTATATGATTATCTGGATCTTTTCGCCCTGTTGAACTCAACCCTCAATGTCTGTATTCTCGCTTTGGAGGAACAGCAGGATTGCACACTTGACATCAGGAACAAGGAATATGACGTAAAAGCAGTTCTAAGTTTTGCAAAAAACCTAATCCCTTTGGAAGAAGCAACATTTCTGGACAAGATGCGGGAACTGATATTATCTACTGAAAAGAATGTTTCATAAAAAAAGAAAATAAAATGGAAACAAATAAAAACATACCCAGAACGGACAAAGAAAAACTAGAGGAAGTAATCAAACTATTGAGACCTAGAAAGCGCCGAAACTATAGAAGAGAACATAATGATACTATGCAGGAAGTAACCTTTGAGGTAACAAACAATGCTGAGCTTTGCTATATAATTTCCAGTCTTTTAAAAGTATGTATACTTTCCTTAGAAAATGAAGAGGGTTTTTTTTCACCAAGATTGTCAAATTCCTCGGAAGATTACAGCATTGCCACAATTTTGGATTTGGCGGTTACACTTTTGCCCGATGCACAATTGTACAGTTATGATGCTTTGGAAGATCTTTTATTGGAGGAGTAAGAAATTATTCTTCATCTGATGAAAAATGCTTTTTACTAAAAAATCCGTGAAAAATTTGTCTGTTAATAGGATGTTCGAAGGTTTTTCACGGAAAATTACTAAAAAACAAATTTGTAAATATTGATAAATTACTAAAAACAAGTGGTTTATAAAACAAAACATCGCGCAGCGTGTTATCCTCTTGCTTTACAAATTTTTTCCGCTCCGCTCCAAAAAAAGTAAACTCTTACTAATTTAAAACAGATGTAAATTTATAGCTACCCAATACAATTTTTTAATATCAATTACTTTTTATCCCTAAAGAATAATCAAAAGAAGGAAGATTATTTATAGCTCAAACCCAAACGATTTACTTATTATATCTTGAGCGTTTTCCTTTCCTTTTTGATTTATAGCAGAATCTCAAATAAATTATAATTCGTCCTCAAAACAGACACTATCCCCATCCTATTCTTGATTTACTTCCCATATTGCCGTCGCGCTACCTTTCCGATACTGCTCCATTTTAAAATTTAAAATTAGAAAGGACTTATAAAAGGGCGCTTGCAACCGGTTATGCAGTCCTCTAATTTTAAATTTTATATCTTTTTATCGGAAAGGTAACGGGGTTTATGGATCTATAAATTTGATTGGGAACGTTTTGAAAAGCTCTTTAGAAATTCAGAACTTCAATCGAAGCAGGATCAAGCGGACTCAATTTCAAAATTTTATAATCTAAAGCTTCATTCTTAGAAGGACGGTAAATTAAATTTTGGGATTGTGTCCAAGACAATTTAGCGAAGCGTATTTCCCGAAATGCAATGTAGCGGGAATGGGCTGGAACGACATTACACTTTAATATTAATTTTCATCCAGTTGACTAATTTTTCGGTATTTTATGATGAGAAAATAATTGATATGATTTTTTTTCTAATACATTTATCTCAATTATGATTCTATCTAGTCATTTAATATCGTTTAAAATCAAATAAAATGACATATCAAAAATGGCCGGATTCTGTACCTATTCTGTACCCACTGAAATAAAAAAGACTTCACATTTCTGTAAAGTCTTTATCTAACTGTAGCGAGAGGGGGGCACGATCCCCCGACCTCCGGGTTATGAATCCGACGCTCTAACCAGCTGAGCTACCTCGCCGTATTTTTACGGTTTGCAAAGATAGAAACAAAATCATCTGTCGCAAATATTCGTTTCTGTTTTTTAACGAAAATGTTTGAATCCTACTTTATTTAATAAATAAAAATTTTTCATTCTTTCATTTGAGGTTAAAATTAATATCTATATATTGGGCGTCAACTAACGAATAACTATGGAAGACAAGATAAAATATGAAATGGAATTTCCCATTCAAGTATCACCTTCATTACTATACCAATATATTTCAACTCCCTCTGGTTTATCAGAATGGTATGCAGACAACGTAAATTCACGTGGTGAGTTTTACAATTTTATATGGTCTGAAAGTGAAGAAAAGGCTAAACTCCTAAGTAAAAAAAGTCCCGAAAGGATTAAATTTAGATGGGTGGAGGACGAAGGAACGGAGTTTTATTTTGAATTGCGTATTCAAGTGGATGAAATAACAAAGGACGTTTCCTTAATGGTTACAGATTATGCCGATGAAGACGAAATAGACGAAGGCAAAATGTTGTGGGAGAACATGATTTCCAATCTTAAGCAAATCCTCGGGTCTACTTAAAAAGTATAATTTATAGTATATTTGCGCCGTCTTGAAAATATTAAGACGGTTTTTTTTATGGTAAATTTAAACGGAACGCTTACAGAAAATAATGCCACAATAAATCTTGACAACCGAGGCGTCAATTATGGTGATGCCCTATTTGAGACGTTGAGAATTTCCGGGGGAAAAATTTATTTCTGGGAGGACCATTATTTCCGTTTGATGTCTTCAATGCGCATATTGCGAATGGAAATTCCCATGGATTTTACCATGGAATTTCTGGAAGAAGAAATTTTTAAAACCATTGGAGCTTCCGAGGATAAAAACGGCACATTTCGAATAAAATTACTGGTTTGGCGCAAAAGCGGAGGTAAATACACTCCCACCACAAACGAGGTGGAATATGCCATAACCTTTGAAAATCTGGTAAGCCCATTCTATACTTTGGAAGAAACAGAATACAAAGTGGAACTTTTTAAAGACCATTTTGTAAATTCTGGCTTGCTTTCAACTTTAAAAACCACTAATAGATTGATCAACATTCTCGGAAGTATCTATGCTTCTGAAAACGATTTTGATAATTGCTTGTTGTTGAATGAAAAGAAACAAGTGGTAGAAGCTTTAAATGGAAACATCTTTTTAGTGAAGGAAAACCATATTAAAACTCCACCTTTAAATGAGGGTTGTATTAATGGCATACTCCGAAAACAGTTGATTTTGATAATTAAAGCTACTCCGGAATTTACTTTTGAAGAAACATCCATTTCCCCTTTTGAACTTCAAAAAGCAGATGAGCTATTTATAACAAATATTATCACAGGCATTAAGCCTATCTCAAAATACCGAAAAAAAGAGTTTGGAATAAATACGGCAAAAAGACTATTGTCAAGGTTAAACTTGAAGGCTAGAATGGATTAATTGAAGCTTGGGTTTTCTGGAGCGTTGGACCATAATAAATAATCACCGCCAAACTCTATCATTTTTTCCTTCCAGAAATCTGAATTGGATTTACCTAAAATCCCATTATCATAATTATTGGGTACAATCACCCAACTATTAACCTGCAGTTCTTGTTCTAACTGATCACTCGCCCAACCTGAATATCCTAAAAAGAAACGGATTTGGTTTTTCTTTAATTTATCTTCTTTCAAAAGGTCAATAATGGCACTGAAATCGCCTCCCCAATAAATTCCATTGGATATTTCAATACTATCGGGTATAATTTCGGGAATACGGTGGATGAAATAGAGATTGTCCTGTTCCACTGGTCCTCCATTATAAACGGGAAGGTTGGAGGTTACTTCAGGCACAAAATCCTTTAACTTGTAATTTAAGGGTTTATTAAGGATAAAACCCACTGAACCTGTTTTGGTATATTCGGCTAGTAGTACTACCGAACGGTTAAATGAAACATCACCGATAATGGAAGGTTCAGCAACCAATAGAAGTCCTTTTTCGGGTTTTAGTGAGATCATCTGTATTTTTTTATATTTAAATCTAAGTAATATATTTTTTAAAAACAAAAATTAACTCATATGATGTAGAAATTTAATGTATTTAATAAAATAATTTCATTTTTATCAATAAAAAAAACCTTCTAACCGATTAATCAGAAAGAAGGATTCTTATTTTTTGTAAATTATTATTTACAATTAGTTTACGCTGTTTTGTAAATCTGATCCGGCTTTAAATTTAACCACTTTTTTAGCGGCAATTTTAATGGTTTTACCTGTTTGAGGGTTTCTTCCTTCTCTTGCAGCTCTTTTTGATACTGACCAAGATCCAAAACCTACAAGGGATACTCTGTCACCTTTTTTTAGGGATTTTTCTACATTACCTAGGAAAGACTCCAATGCTTTTTTGGCAGAAGCCTTAGTAATTCCGGCGTCTGCTGCCATTGCATCGATTAAATCTGATTTGTTCATAATTTTTTTAAATTAAATTGTTGGTTAAACTTCGATTAATTGCTCTACAAATTTAGCAGGATTATCGGTTCAAGCAAGTAACCACGCGCTAAATCACAGTTTTTGTTAATAACTTAGACCCTTTGTTAATAAACATGGCTGTTTTTTAGGCATTTTTAATGAAATCACTGATATCAAGGGTTTACAATAGTTTGCAATCTTCCGTGAAAGTGTACCCGTTTAAAAGTGATGAAACATCCATTTTTCGTTTCCCGGGCAATTGTATTTCTTCAATAATTATGTACCCGTCAATCGCCGCTACCTTCAACTGCTTTTTGGATACTTGGATGGTCCCCGGCGCATGAGTATGGTCTATTTCCTCGAAGCTTGACGCATATATTTTTGCCTTTATCTTTTCGCCATCATTATATAGTAACGACCAAGCTACGGGAAAGGGGGAAAGTCCTCTTATAAAAGCATTTATTTCTTTCACGGGTTTGCCCCAATCAATCCTGGTGTTTTCTGGGGTAAGCTTTGGGGCTTCCTTTAAAGAGCCTTGCATGGGCTGTGGTTTTGGGTGGACATCTTCTTTTTCAATAAGGTTTACGGTTTCCAAAACCAGGTCGCTTCCCTGTTCCATGAGCTTGTCATGCAGTGTTTCGGCAGTTTCGTTTTTTTCAATGGGCACTTCCTTATTTAGAATAATTGCCCCAGTATCAATTTTCTCATCAATAAAAAAAGTGGTTACTCCTGATATTTTTTCTTGATTTATTATAGCCCAATTAATAGGGGCAGCCCCACGGTATTGGGGCAAAAGTGATGCATGCAGATTAAAGGTGCCGTATTCGGGCATTTCCCAAACCGCTTTTGGCAACATCCGGAAAGCAACTACAATTTGAAGGTTGGCATTTAAACTTTTCAATTCGCTTAAAAATTCTTCGCTCTTTAAATTGGTAGGTTGTAGGACTTCAATATTTTTCGAGACCGCGTATTCCTTTACTGCGGAAGATGTCAATTTGCGACCACGCCCAGCAGGTTTGTCCGGAGCCGTAATTACCCCAACAATATTTTTTCCTTCCGCAATCAGTTTTTTTAAAACACCCACGGCGAAATTTGGGGTGCCCATAAATACTATTCTCAATTCTTTCGGCATAATTATTAAAGATGAAATAGAAGTTTGAAGTGAGAAAATAAAAATTTGAATTTTTATTTTCACTTTTCTGTCTTCCAATTTTAATTCAAGTAATATTGATTTTTTGGATTAACCTTTATTTTTTCTGAATCAAGTAAAAGACGAATCACTTTTAAAATATTGGTTTCGGTAAAGGTAAGTTTTTCTGAAATCTCGCGGGAGCTCATTTCCTTTTCTTCCAAAAGCAAAAGAATTCTTTCTGCAATTATTCGTGCTTCCTTCTTATTTAGTACCGCAGATTCTTTTGTGCAGACCGAACAGATACCACACTTGTCCGCATTTTTTTCTCCGAAATGCTTAACGAGCTGCACGCTCCGGCATACCGAAGTATTTTCTATATAGGAAAGCATGTCATTTACCTGCCCGGTTTTTTTTCGGTTCAGCATTTCCACTTCCCGCGAAACAATATTAATGGTTTTTTCATCCTCGCGCGGAACCAAAAATGTAATTGAAGCATCGGTAATCCGGAGCATCATTTCCAAAACTTTATCATGCTCCATTTTTCTTAAGATTGAAATAATGGTTTCTATTGACTGTCCCGTTTTTGAGGAAATTAAATCCAGATTTACGCCTGTTGGCGTTTCGAAGATGCCTCCGTAAATTCTAAGAATGGTTTTGCCAATTACTGAAGTAACAAGATCCTTCTCAAAATAATTAAGCAGTCTTTCAGATGGAATGATAAACTGAAGTGTAGATTTTCTTCCAAATTCCTGCGACAGTTGGATAATTCCCAATCGGTCTAAACTGTTCAATCCATTATAAGTGAGTAAGGAATTTAAACTGTACGTTTTGCAAAATTCAGTAAAACTAAAACTATGCTCTGTAAATTCCCCTTCGCCATAGGGCACCTGAAAATAATTGTTGAGGGTTCGGTATAGTTTTTTCAAATCGCTTGGCCCGGCCAAAGAGTCCACAAATTGCTGTTTTACAAAAAGCTTATCGTACTCATTATATAGTAGGACCGCAGTTGCGTATTGGCCATCGCGACCCGCGCGGCCTGCTTCCTGAAAATAACTTTCAATACTTTCGGGAATTTGAATGTGGATTACAAAGCGCACGTTTGGATGGTCAATGCCCATTCCAAAAGCGTTGGTGGCTACCATAGTGGAAACGTTTCCGCTTCGCCACTGCTGTAATCTTTTGCTTTTTTCTTTTGAAGAAATTCCACCGTGATAAAAAGTGGAGGAAATTCCAAGGGAATTGAGGTGCCCACTTGTTTCAACGGAATTACTTCTGCTTCGCACATAAACAATGGCAGAACCAGAATTATTTTTAAGAAGTTGCTCCACGCGATAAAGCTTATCCTCAACCTTTAAAACCTGATACGAAATATTTTTTCGAACAAACGAATCCTTAAAAATACTGGGCAATTCCAGTTTAAGTTCCGAAATGGTATCTTCCAAAACTTCAGAGGTTGCCGTTGCCGTTAGTGCGATAATTGGAACCAATGGATGGAGTTCCCTTAAAAAAGTAATGTTTTTATAAGCGGGGCGAAAATCGTTTCCCCATTGCGAAATGCAGTGCGCCTCATCAATTGCAATGAGGTTGACGTTCATTTGTTTTATAAAATTCTGGACCATTTCCTGCTGTAACCTTTCGGGAGAAATGTATAGAAATTTGTAGTTTCCGTATAGTGCGTTGTCCAGTAGAGTATTCAGTTCGTCAAATGAAATTCCGCCGGTAATTTTCAATGCTTTTATGCCGCGGTCCTTCAAGCTTTGAACTTGGTCACCCATCAACGCAACCAATGGTGAAATTACAATGCAGATACCTTCCATTTGCAAGGCGGGAATTTGAAAGCATAAGGATTTTCCGCCACCAGTGGGCAAAAGTGCCACCGTATCCTTCCCGTCCAAAACCGAAGCGATAATTTCTTCCTGCATCGGTTTGAAGGAAGTATAGCCCCAATATTTGGATAGAATGTCCAGCGAAGTTGTCAAAATATATGTTTCAGGTTGGTAAGTATATATTTTATGCGATCATCAATACTTCCAACCGGGACTTCATGAATAGGATATCCATAATTTTGATATGCCTTTTTTAAAAAACCAAAAATCTTTTCGGCCTGCTCAAAGGATTCATAACGTTCATTATCGGGAAGGTAAATATCTTTCCAGGGAGGTAAAACAAATATGGCATCATATTTATTTTCTTTACAAGTTTGGGAAAAGTTTTTAGGGTAGTGGGTAGCAACATAATCCATATAGGCAGTAACATCCGGCATGCCGCGGTCGTAAAAAAGAAACTGTTCATTGTACGTTTCACCTTCATGGAATTGTTTCAAACGGCCTTCCAATAATTTTTCGCTAAAAAGGATGGGATTTTCCAAAAAAAGTTGCTCAATGCCCTGTTGCTGGGCCTCCAAAATTACTTGCCTAGAAATTTCGTGAATTACTGGATAGGCGTCATCTTCGAGTTTTTTTATCAATGAGGTTTTACCAGAGCCCGGCCCACCTGTGATAACAATTCTTTTCATTTCTAAGCGTTAGAATTTTTACAAAGTACGTAAATATATATTGATACTGAAAACGTATATTTGCAGTCCTAATGCTAATATTGTTGAATGGATCAAGATAAAAACACCACTGAATTTTACGAGCGTTTAAAAAAACAACTCGAGGAGGATTCAACATGGCCCGCACCTTATCTTTTTAAATTTATTGTGCCCGCCAACCTTGAAAAAATAGCTGAAATCCGTGCTATATTTGACGGTACCGCAGCTGATATAAACACGCGCGATTCTGCAAAAGGAACCTATACAAGTGTTTCAATAAAAGTTACTATGGAATCTCCGGATGCCGTGGTCAAAAAATATCTTGAAGTTTCCAGTGTGGAAGGCGTAATTTCACTATAATTTTAGTATTTTGCGCATAATAAATTGACACAATACTTTCCGAAGTACAATTCCTCTAATAAAAAATTATTTTGAAAGAAGAAGTAGCACAAATAGAATACAATACTGAGCGCCCCAAATTGATTATTCCTGAGTATGGCCGCCATATGCAAAAAATGGTGGGGCAAGCCGTTGCCATTGAAGATAAGGAAGAGCGCAATAAAATTGCCAAAAGCATTATTGCCGTTATGGGAAATCTAAACCCACACCTTCGGGACGTTCCCGATTTTCAGCATATGCTTTGGGACCAATTGTTTATTATTTCAGATTTTAAACTGGACGTAGATTCACCGTTTCCTATTCCTTCGAAAGAAGAATTGATGGAACGCCCCAGCCCGCTGGGTTATCCCCAAAATTTTCCCAAATACCGTTTTTACGGGAATAATATAAAAAGGATGATAGACGTAGCCATTAGTTGGGAAGAAGGCGAGAAGAAAGATGGGCTTATTATAACCATTGCGAACCATATGAAAAAATGTTTCCTTAACTGGAATAAGGATACAGTAGAAGATGATGTAATTTTCGCGCACCTTTATGAACTATCGGGTGGTAAAATAAATTTGAAAAACAGCGATGAGGATCTTTCCGACGCCTCAGATTTATTAAAAAACAAAAAACGGTACAATACCAACACGAATTCCAATACTGGAAAGAAAAACTTCAAATCCAGTAACACCAATAATAACCGCAACCGTAAGCGTTACTAAATTTTTTAGCCATTAGTTATGGGAACTTTTCAAATTGAAGGCGGGCATAAACTGCATGGCGAAATAACGCCACAGGGAGCCAAAAATGAAGCCTTACAAATACTCTGCGCCGTTTTATTGACCCCTGAACAGGTTATCATAGAGAATATCCCAGATATTCTGGACGTCAATAAACTTATAAAAATACTCGAAAATCTTGGGGTCAAAATCCAGAAACTCGGAAAGGGAAAGTATGCCTTTATAGCCGACGAAATTAACCTTGATTATTTGGAATCTGATCTTTTTAAACAAGAGGGCAGTTCGCTTCGGGGTTCAATAATGATTGTCGGGCCACTCTTGGCGCGTTACGGAAAAGGTTATATTCCACGTCCCGGCGGCGACAAGATTGGAAGAAGGAGATTGGACACCCATTTTGAAGGTTTTATAAAACTAGGCGCAAAATTCAGATATAATAGGGAAGAGCGTTTCTATGGCGTTGAAGCCCCTAAAGGTTTAAAAGGAGCATTTATGCTTTTGGACCAAGCATCGGTTACAGGCACTGCTAACATTATTATGGCGGCAGTAATGGCAAAAGGTAAAACTACTATATATAACGCCGCTTGCGAACCCTATATTCAGCAACTCTGTAAGATGTTGAACTCCATGGGAGCAAAAATCACAGGAGTAGGTTCTAATTTATTGGTTATTGAAGGGGTTAAAAGTTTGGGCGGATGCAAACACCGAATTTTACCCGATATGATCGAGATAGGAAGTTGGATAGGCCTTGCAGCCATGACTCGTAGCGAAATAACCATTAAAGATGTAAGTTGGGAAAATCTGGGCCTTATTCCAGAAACCTTCAGAAAACTTGGTATTAAACTTGAAAAGAAGGGGGATGACATTTATATTCCTTCCCAAAAGGAATACGAGATACAAGGATACATTGATGGTTCCATTCTAACAGTGGCTGATGCGCCATGGCCAGGTTTCACTCCAGATTTATTGAGTATAGTATTGGTAGTTTGCACACAAGCAAAAGGAAGTGTGCTAATACATCAAAAAATGTTTGAAAGTCGATTATTCTTTGTGGATAAATTGATAGATATGGGAGCCAAAATTATTCTTTGCGATCCGCATAGAGCTACCGTTATTGGCCATAACTTTCAATCAAACCTTAAAGCAACTACTATGGTTTCTCCAGATATTAGGGCAGGAATTTCGTTGTTGATAGCTGCGCTTTCGGCTCAGGGAATAAGTACTATCCATAACATTGAGCAGATTGATAGGGGGTATGAAAACATTGACGAAAGACTTCGTTCCATTGGAGCTAAAATTACCCGCACAGAACCATAAAATACTTAAGATTTTCTGTTTCTATTGATTTCGTCCTGAAGTTTTCTTCGCAATTTTTGTTCGCGTTCTAAACTGTTTCGGCGGGCATCTTCCAATTCAATTTCAATTTCCGCCAACTTAAGCTCGGCTGCATTGGTGATTTTCGAGCTGTTCACAAATCTATAAAACAAAAATCCTCCGGCTAAAAGCAACAGAACTATAATGCTCCACATAATGACGTTGTAGGTAGTTTTTGAAGTCAATATTCCCAAAAACTCGATACCGTCTTGTTTTTCTTGGGAATGGGAAAGGTTTTGCTGGGTGTTTTTTAAATTTTGTACTAAGGAATCAATTGTGCTTTTCTGATTGCCCAATTCATTTTCCTGTACACTTATTCTTGTTTCGAGAACTGACACCGAATCGAGTATATTTTTCTTTAGTGAGGCAAGCTGTGTTTTTTTGATAACCTTGTATTCTTGATAGCTGTTGCTTTTGTCAAAAGCATCATCCATTTGTTCTTTTATGGTATTTTTTCTTACTTGGATTGAATCCTGGGCTGCCACTTGCAACGTAAATAAAAATAGGGAAAGGGTGAAAAATAAAATCTTCATCATAGCTTCAGGTTTGTTGTTGCATTATTTAACAGCGCAAGAGTAGGAAAATTGTGCGTAACACCCCAAAAAATGTCGAAAATTAGAATTAGTTTAACATTTGCATCAATTTTTCTTGTAGCAGTAGTTAAGCGCGCCAGAAGGGCATTTTTTTATTTGTGAGATAATTTTTTGAGTGGTAGCGGCTTCCAAATCTATCCAAGGAATTACGGAAGTTTTAAAAACATCTGAAAGACCTTTGGCACATGCTTCCGCATGGATGCAATACTTTGGTTTGTAGGTAACAATGATTTCACCATTGGTGAATTCATTTTCGCAAATTTCCATTTCCTAATTATTTGGGGTAGCCAAAAGTAGTTTTTTTAATGACACAAAGTGAAAAATAAAAAGTAAAATTAAATTTTATGAAACAGCACTTTTATACACTTCCAGGCAACGTTCACGAGCTTCTTTGTGATCAACCATTTTCTCAGGGTAATCATCTGTTCCGAATTCAGGCACCCACTTTTTTATATAGTCATAATCCTTATCAAATTTTTCAATTTGTGTTGTAGGATTAAAAATCCGAAAATAAGGCGCGGAGTCAACACCACTTCCAGCGGCCCACTGCCAATTGCCCACATTGCTGGACATTTCATAATCCAATAGTTTTTCGGCAAAATATGCTTCGCCCCAACGCCAGTCAATCAAAAGATGCTTGCATAAAAAACTGGCAACAACCATTCTCACCCGATTGTGCATATAGCCGGACTCATTTAGTTGTCGCATTCCGGCATCTACCATGGGATATCCGGTTTTTCCTTCTTTCCATATTTTGAATTCCTCTTCATTATTGCGCCATTCAATTCTATCGTATTTCTTTTTAAAGGCATTTTCAACCGTTTCCGGGAAATGCCATAGAATTTGCATAAAAAACTCCCGCCAAATAAGTTCCTGCCAAAAAATTTCGTTTTGTTCAGCAATTGCTTTTTTAATCATTTTCCGAATACTTATTGTGCCGAAACGAAGATGGGGCCCAAGGTGAGAAGTAGCATCTTCAGCGGGAAAGTTCCGCCTTTTCTCATATTGCTGAATTGTGGTGGGGGTTACGTCAAATTCAGGAATTTCAATTTTAGATTTTGTGAAACCCATATCGCCCAGCGAAAGATTCGGAAGTCGTGAATCTTGATATAGGTTTTTTAAAAATTCATTTGTATAATAAATTTTCAAATCATTTTCTTTTTTGAATTTTTCCTTCCAGCTTTTCATAAATGGCGTATACACCAAGTACGGATCGCCATCTGCTTTTACTACTTCATCCTTTTCAAAAATTACTTGATCTTTGAATGTATAAAAGCCGATATCTTTTTTTGAAAGTAATTGTTCAATATTTCCATCACGTTCCCTAGCATACGGCTCATAATCCCGGTTTGTAATTACATTTTGAACTTTAAATTCAGAAATTATATTTGTGAAGACTTGGGCTGGTGTGCCGTGGTAGATTGCAATACTGCTGCCATATTCCTGCAATTCATTGCGCATTTTTTGAAGTGTTTCAAAAATAAAACTAACGCGGGCATCGTCTTTTGGAAGTTCATTCAATATTTCAGAATCGAAAATAAATATGGGCAAAACAGGAGGCTTTCCGTGAAGGGCTTTATAAAACCCCACATTGTCATCTAGCCGTAAATCTCTTCGAAACCAAAATATATTTACTTTTTCAGCCAAACCTTAATTAATATTTAGTGTAGAAAGACCACCGTCAACACCAAAAACTTGACCCGTTATCCATTTAGCATCCTCACTCATTAGAAATGCTGCCATAGCTGCAATATCTTCCGCAGAACCCACTTTTTTCAATGGATGGCGTTCAGCCATTTTTTCTTTCTTGGCATCGTTATTTAATAATTTTGAAGCCAACGAGGTATCTGTCAATGAGGGGGCAATTACATTTACCCGAAAATTTGGCGCGTATTCTGCTGCAAGGGCTTTTGAAAATCCTTCTATGGCTCCTTTGGCCGCAGCAACGCTTGTATGAAAAGGCATACCCACCTTGACTGCAACTGTACTGAAGAAAACAAGACTCGCTTGTTCTGCATTTTTTAGTTTAGGCAAAAGTCCGTGTACTATCCTAACGAGGGCGTGGAAGTTAATCTCCATATCCTCTGCAAAGGTTTCCGGACTCATCATTTTGAAAGGTTTCAAATTAATGCTTCCGGGGCAATATACTAGTCCGTGGATTTTTTCTGGTAAATCCAGGTCTTCAATTTTATCGGACTTTACATCGAATTTATGATAAGAAACTCCTGGGGGAATATTTTCATTACTACGTGAAGCTATAATTACGTTATAGTCTTCGTTTAATTTATCTGCTATAGCAGCTCCAATTCCATAAGAGCCGCCAATTAAAACTATGTTTTTAGTCATTATTTATTTCTGAAATTATATGGAACCGAACAGTTCTATCAATTTGTTTTTACGGTATTCAAATATTTCGTCCAATTTCGGTTTTACCAAAATAGGATGCGCGAGTTGACCCAGAAATCCAAATGGAAGTTTGTAATGTAGTAAATCTTCCATTTCAACCCCACCATCAATTTCCTTTATAAAATGTTTGTGGTGCCAAAGCGAATAAGGTCCAAAACGTTGTTCGTCCACAAAATATTCACCTTCCTTTACATGGGTAATTTCTGTGATCCATGAGGTCTTTATGCCCATAATTGGAGTAACAATATATTCAATAATTTGACCCGCATACATAATTCTATCAGCACCCGATTGAATATGGAAACCCATATAATCCGGCGTAATTGTTTTCAAGTTCTTTGGATTTGATAAAAAACTCCAAGCTTCGTTTATAGTAATAGGTAAATTTTGTTTTGCGTGGAGCGTATATATTTTCATCCAGTACTTATTTGTTATGATTGGAAGAAAGTTTTCTGTTCATACGCAGCAATCTATAAGTATTGGATTCCACAGCCCTGTTCTTAAACCTAATTTGAAATATTTTAAGTAATTGTTTCATCATATTAACTTTTTTCATAAAAATAGTTTGTTTTATGAAAAATAAAAATGATTAAACAAAATATTAACACAGTTGACGGCTTTCTTATTATTTTAAAAATATTAGAAGTAATTTAATAATGATAACAAAAACCAAAACAGGAGAGTTTAAAGTTTTTTTAAGGTTTTCTTAACTCTGTTAAGAATTCCCTAATTGTAACTTCGTATTTAATATAAACACCCTTAAAATCAATCAAATGAAAAAAATTATTCTAATCGTTTGTGCATTGACCTTCACTTTTTCAGTCAGTGCCCAAATAGTAACCCCACAACCAAGTCCATTTCAAAAAATTGAACAAAAAGTGGGGCTTACTGACGTAACTCTTGAATATTCAAGACCCTCTATGAAGGGAAGGGCTATTTTTGGAGGTCTAGTTCCTTATGATAAAATATGGAGAACTGGCGCTAATGAAAATACCAAAATCACTTTCAGTGATGATGTGGAAGTTGGCGGAAAAACTTTGAAGGCGGGTACTTATGCCCTTTACACCAAGCCAGGCGCTACCTCTTGGGAAGTCTATTTCTATTCTGATGCTAGCAATTGGGGCAACCCAGAAAAATGGGATGATAGTAAGATAGCTGCTCAAGTTTCTGTTCAATCTTACCCAATGCCAATGGATATTGAAACTTTCACAATGTCCTTAGACAATTTAAAAAATGATTCTGCAATGATGGGGATACTTTGGGAAAAAACCTATGTGGGCGTTCCTATAAATTTCAATACAGATAAAACCGTTACGGCCAGCATTGATAGAGCTATGAATGGACCAACGGCCAATGATTATTATGCTTCTGCCGTTTATTATCTTGAAGCCGATAAGGATATCAAGCAGGCAAAAACTTGGATTGACAAGGCTATTGAAATGAACAAAGAGCCAGCCTTTTGGCAACTGAGACAAAAATCTTTGATCTATGCAAAAGCAGGAGATAAGAAAGGTGCCATTGCCGCAGCCCAAAAATCAATAGAATTGGCCAAAGCCGCTGGGAATGACGACTATGTTTCCTTAAATCAAAAGTCTTTAAAAGAATGGGGCGCAATGTAATTGCAACACCTCTTTTACCAAAAAAAGCCCCGAATTTTCGGGGCTTTTTTTATTTTGGTCCTTTTTCTCCTTTTCCGTTTTTGTAACGTTCCAGGAGTTCCCGTTTAAAATCGTCTTCCACTTTTTTAAGAATGATTATTTTTTTGGGTGAAATTACTTGCCGAAGTTCGGCAGTCATTTTTTTTCGAAGTTCAATTTCTTGGCCTTCCAGTGATAAACTTAGATCTATTAACGCATTGGCTTCTGTGTCAGTTAAATTGTCTACGCCGTTTCGCAATTTTTTAAAAATTTCGTTGCGCTCTTGTTTGCGTATCACATGGAATTTTTCATCATAAAGATTGTACACGGGCCAAAATTTCTCGGCCTCGGCCGTGGTAAGGGCTAATTTTTCCGTTATATATGCTGTTTTAAGAGCTTTTATCTTTTCGTGTTTTCCATCCTGTGCAAATGCCACGGAAGTAAAAATCAATAAAATAAGGGTCAATTTTTTCATTGTTCTTCATTTAAAAGGGTTTCCTCATCAATATTTTCCATCAAATAATTTTTTAGCGCTCCGTCTGAAAATTTTAGGTTTTCAAAATTCACGGCAGAAATATCTTCATCATTAAAAATTGTAGTTACGTCGTAAATGTCTAGGTTAAGGTTTCCGTCATTTATGTAGTTTTCAATAGTTGCCATTTGAAGGGAATTAAAATCTTCACTGATTGAATGATTGGGTTTAAAAAGCATAAAACACAAGACAAGACAAGCAGCAATGGCAGCAACGTAACCCAATTTTCTGTTTGAGAAAAGGGAAATTACTTTCCGGCTTTTTTCAGAGGGTATAGCATTTAACAATACCTTTTCTTCCAAAGATTCAAAATAACCTGTCGGAACTTTGAAACCAGCCGATTTAGGAAGATTTACCTCTTCAATTTTACTGAAAAGTTGCTTCTCAAAATTCTCGAAATAATTTTCGGGAGTTTTAAAACCAGATATGTTTTTGTCTTTTTTCATCTCTTAACTATGACTTGAAAAATGTTAAAGGGTTTCATCTTGTGTTTTTATGAATTCCGTAATTTTCTTAACAGCAATATGGTAACTGCTTTTAAGTCCACCCACTGATGTGTCGAGTATTTTTGAAAGTTCTTCAAAAGTATGATCCTGAAAATATTTCATGTTAAAAATAAGTTGTTGCCGGGGGGGCAAAGTAGCAATAGCTTTTTGAAACTGTAGCTGTAGCTCATCTCCCTCAAAATACACATCGGTTTCCAGTTTGCGCACGGCACTGTCCTTAAGGTTTTCAATAGAAATATTATTGCGCTTGGCCTTTTTGTTGAGAAAAGTGATAGATTCATTGGCAGCAATCCGATACATCCAAGTATGGAGCTTGCTTTCGCCCTTGAAGGAATCTATGTTCTTAAAAATTTTTATGAAAGTATTCTGAAGTACATCGTCAGTATCGTCGTGATTCAATACCATATTCCTGATTTGCCAATACAACCGTTCCTTGTATTGCGAAACTAGTTCGCGGAAGGCGGCCTCCTTGGCTTCTTCGTTCTGCAATGCCGTTACCAATTCCTGTTCTTCAACCACTTTTTTCGCAATTGATTATATGACTAACTAATGAAAGAATGGTTTAATACAATTAACAGTTAATAATTAACAATGAACAATGAACAATGAACAATGAACAATGTTTCCATCAACCATCAACCATCAACCATCAACCATCAACCATATACTAACCGAACGACTGCATTTCAACTAAACTGTAATAAACCCCTTTTTTGTCCAATAGCTCTTGGTGCTTGCCCTGTTCTACAATTTTTCCTTTGGAAAGAACCACAATTTTATCGGCATTCTGAATAGTTGAAAGCCTGTGTGCAATTACAATAGAAGTACGGTTTTTCATCATTTTTTCCAAAGCATCCTGGACCAAACGTTCACTTTCACTATCCAAAGCAGAAGTTGCTTCGTCCAGAATCATGATAGGAGGATTTTTCAGTACTGCACGGGCAATGCTCAACCGCTGTTTCTGCCCACCACTCAGTTTATTCCCACTGTCGCCAATGTTGGTATTAAAACCTTCGGGAAGGTCTTTTATAAATTCGTATGAATTGCTAATTTCCGCAGCTTCCATCAATTCTGAATCGGAAGCCAATGGTTTTCCAAGTTTTAAATTGTTGCCAACAGAATCATTAAAAAGAATGGAATCCTGTGAAACAATCCCCAACAACCCCCGAAGCGATTTCTTCGAAATATCTTTAATATCGACCCCATCAATTTGGATACTGCCTTTATTTACGTCGTAAAAACGAGTAAGCAGGTTCGCAATGGTGCTTTTTCCGCTACCGGATTGACCCACGAGGGCCACGGTTTTCCCTTTGGGGATTTCCAATGAAAAATCTTTTAAAACATATTGATCTTCGTATTTAAAGGAAATATTTTTAATGGAAATTACTTCGTTGAAACCTTCTTTTTGGACCGGATTTTCAATATCGGTAATTGTGTTTTTGGCTTCCAGCAATTCCAAAATCCTGTGTGCGGAACCATCGGCGCGCTTTAAGGAATAACTTGCCTTTGCAATGGCTTTTGCCGGAGTAAGAATATTATATGCCAATGTAATATAACCGATAAAGAAACTGGCCTCGAGTGAATTATCCACAAAAACCAGATACCCGCCATAAACCAACAATACTCCAATGGTTATGATACCCAACAGTTCGCTAACGGGCGACGCGAGGTTTTGACGGTTAAGTACTGCATTGGAATGTGTATAAAAACGCTGATTACTATCCTCAAATTTTTTCTGGAAAATTTCCTCAGCATGAAAGGCTTTTATAATACGCAATCCACCCATGGTTTCCTCCAATATTGAAAGAAACATACCTTGTTCTTGCTGTACTTTTAGCGATCTTTTTTTTAGGGATTTCCCAATTTTGGAAATAAGA
Source organism: Flavobacteriales bacterium (assembly GCA_038215845.1). Lineage (GTDB taxonomy): Bacteria > Bacteroidota > Bacteroidia > Flavobacteriales > Flavobacteriaceae > Aequorivita. The sequence continues at coordinate 21,156 of JBBQQN010000052.1, forward strand.
AAACCCGAGATGGGCAAAAACAGAAACACAAAAAGTGTAAGTTTTGGACTTATAAAAAGCATGGTAATCAGCGAAAAAATGATGGTCAGCGGTTCACGGACAATCATTTCCAAAACGGAAAGTACCGAGTTTTTTACCTCGTCCACATCGCTGCTCAATCGGGAAATGGTATCTCCCTTTCTTTTTTCCGAATAAAAAGCCAACGGAAACTGAATCACTTTACTGTAAAGGGCATTCCGAAGATCTCTTAACACACCGTTCCGAAGAAAGGTGGAATAGAACATCGCCATATAATTGCTCAAGTTTTTTAATAGAAAGAGAGAAATTATTAGGCCCACCATATACATAAGCACTGTAAAATCCCCGTGTTTATTAATGTTGTCAATTATGTAATAATTAAGATATTCCTGAGAAAAGTCTTTAATTGAAGAAATCCCTTCATAAACCGGACGCGCTCCGAGCGTTCGTTTATTTTTGAAAATAATCTCAAAAATGGGAATGAGTGCCACAAATGAAAGGGTGCTAAATATGGCATACAATACGTTAAAAAAGATATTTAGAAACGCAAATCTTTTATACGGATATGCGTAACGTAATATTTTTCTGAAATAATTCATTAATTGATGTTTAGTTGTGCGGCAATATTGTCAATTTTTTGTTGAAGAATTTCTTCAAAATTTTCTTTTTCCGAAGTGTTCACGCTAATGTAGAACTTTATTTTCGGTTCGGTGCCGCTGGGTCGAGCAGCAATTTTGCTGCCATCTTCGGTGTAATAGATTAAAACATTGGATTTTGGCAGGTTCAATGACAAAGTTTCCTTTTTCAAAAAGTCGGTAGTCTCACTTTTTGAAATATCATCAATTCGGATTACTTTGCTTCCGGCAATTTCCTTAAAAGGGTTTTCCCGAAGGGTTTTCATAATGGTTGAAATTTCCTCAGCGCCTTGCTTTCCTTTTTTGGTAATCGAAATCAAATGTTCACGGTAGTTGCCAAATTGATTGTAAATCTCTTGTAAATACTGAAACATACTGCTGCCGGAATTTTTCTTTTGGGCGGCAATCTCACAGGCGAGTAGGGTAGCGGTTACCGCATCTTTATCGCGGACAAAATCGCCCACTAAATAGCCGAAACTTTCCTCGCCTCCACCAATAAATTCAAGTTCCGGGAAATCCTGAATCATTTTCGCGATCCATTTAAAACCTGTAAGCCCTTCAATATATTTTACATTGAAATTTTCCGCAACCTTTTCCACCATTGGCGTTGAAACAATTGTGGAGGCAACAAACTGTTTTCCATTAAGTTTTCCCGCTTTTTTCCATTGTTCTAAAAGGAAATGCGTCATTAAAACCATGGTTTGGTTTCCGTTTAACAAAACCATTTTGTTTTCGTTGTATCTTACGGCAACGCCCAAACGATCACAGTCGGGATCTGTTCCAATTACAATATCCGCATTTTCTTTTTCCGCGAGTTCCAAAGCCATCTTCAAAGCTTCCGGCTCTTCGGGATTGGGTGATTTTACGGTTGGGAAATCGCCATTGGGCACTTCCTGTTCCTTAACTATGGAAATATTTTTATATCCGGCCTTTTCCAAAACCTTTGGAATCATTGTGATTGAAGTACCGTGAAGCGAAGTGAAAACAATTTTCAAATTGTCTTTCGCTGCTTGTGAAGTATTAAAACTTCCGTTTACTACCGAGGCATTCGCGAAAGCTTCATCAACCTCAGAATCTATAATTTGAATTAAATTTTCATTCGCTTCAAACTTTATGTTTTCATATTTAAGCGAATTTATTTCAGCAATTATTTCACTATCCTGCGGTGGAACCAGTTGTCCGCCATCTTCCCAATAAACTTTATAGCCATTATATTCTGGAGGATTGTGTGAAGCCGTTAAAACAATTCCAACTTGACAGTCTAAATATTTTACAGCGAAGGAAAGCTCCGGCGTAGGACGCAATTCAGAAAAAAGAAAAACCTTTATTCCGTTTGCTGAAAATACATTTGCCACCGTTTTTGCCAATTCCTTGCTGTTGTGCCTACAATCGTAAGCTATGGCAACTTTTATTTCTTGATTTGGGAATTGCTCCTTTAAATAATTGGAAAGCCCTTGAGTATTTTTCCCCAAAGTGTATTTATTGATCCTATTATCTCCAAGACCCATAATGCCGCGCATTCCACCTGTACCGAACTCAAGGTTTTTATAAAAACTGTCCTCCAGCCCTTCGGGATCATAGGCAATCATTTCTTTTATTGCAAGTTG
>JBBQQN010000053.1:0-22905 GCA_038215845.1 Flavobacteriales bacterium
GTAAAGGAATAATAGTTCACGAAGGAAAAGACGATTTTGTATCTCAACCCAGTGGTGATGCTGGAAGCAGAGTTGCTTGCGGTGGAATTATAAAATAATAATTAACCACATTTATAATACTAAAAGCCATCATAACGATGGCTTTTTTTTATGGAAAACATCCTGCTGTGAAGTTCTATTGTAGCTGAAATCTTCAATTTTAACAAGTAGATTAAGTGTAAAGATTTAAATTTGTGTACTTTAACGTTAAAAATATTTAATTTATCTAAAAAATTCAGACCTTAAAATAAAATATTACGTAAATATAATATTATTATCCCTGATAGTCCCAAATTATCACCTACTATGAAAAGACCTACTTTCGCACTTTGTGCATTGTTTGTATTTATTTGCCTACCTATATTTTCCCAGGTGGGAATTAATACAACTACTCCAAAAAGCTTATTAGATATTAAACCTTCCAGTATGGAAACCCCATCGAATACAGATGGAATTCTGATTCCTCGGATAGATGCTTTTCCAGCAGTTAACCCTGGCTCATCCCAAAATGGAATGATGGTTTTTTTAACCAAACCGATTGGTCTAAAAGATAGAGGATTCTATTTTTGGGATGCCCCAAACAATCAATGGGTTTCTATTGGCGCGGAAGAATGGAAAGCTGGAACCAACGCTAGTGGCGACAACCTTATTTATGCAACCCGCGCAAAATTATCTGGGACTGATATGGTAATAACCGATGATGGAAGAATTGGCTTTGGAACAGAAAACCCGGTAGAAAGATTCGAGTTTCGAGGTCCCGGTGATAACGATTTTCAAATTACTAGTGCCAATCCCAATCCTCCAAACTACATTTTATACAACACCGGCGGTACACTTGAAGTTCCTGGCCCCTTGGCTGCCAATGGTGAAATTGGTTCCTTTATTGTAAAAACACATGATGGCACCCAAATAGTAGAACCAGGTGGCTTTAGGTTTTATATGGATGGTGTGGCCACATCGGGTAGTTCTCCATCCCGATTTGTAATCAGCACAACTCCAAATGGATCAACCTCTCAACAGGAAAGAATTGTTGTAAGAAGCACAGGAAATGTTGGGCTTACAGAACAAAATCCAACTGCGACCCTTCATATTCGTGCGGGTACTGCAACCGCTGGTTCTGCTCCGCTCAAGTTTTCGACGGGGACCAATTTAACCACTCCAGAAAAAGGTGCAATGGAATATGATGGAACTACATTATATTTTACTCCTGCAACTGTAAGGCAAATCCTATTTAAAGGATATACCAATTCTGGAAACCCGGCCTTTGCTTCTATTCCCGCAGCCACAACTGCAGAAAAAAACATTACCGTTACTGGAGCAACAGTAGGAAGTACTTGTAGTGTGTCACCTAATGGTACTATTCAATCGGGATTAATTTGGAATGCGTATGTAAGTGCAACAAATACTGTTACCATTAGAGTTACAAATATCACTGCCGCAGATATTACCCCAACGGCAAGAACTTGGAAGGCAACAGTAATTCAATAGAAAAGAAGAAGAGTTTTGATTCTCTTGGAAATGAAAAACCATTCGTCGAGGGACGAATGGTTTTTTATATAAAAATCTTACACAATTATTATACGTGCAGTGATCTATCATCAGTCGCAGCAAGTGCAGCTTCTTTTACGGCTTCAGCATATGTTGGGTGAGCGTGGCTCATACGGGCGATATCCTCGGCGCTGGCACGGAATTCCATAGCAACAACAGCCTCAGCTATTAAATCGGCTACACGGGCACCTACCATGTGAACTCCCAAAACCTCATCGGTTTTTTTATCGGAAAGAATTTTTACAAATCCATCAACATCGCCACTGGCTCGGCTTCTTCCCAAGGCGCGCATCGGGAATTGTCCGCTTTTGTATTCCACATTTGCTTCTTTTAGCTGCTCTTCGGTTTTTCCTACGGAAGCAACTTCCGGCCAAGTATAAACAACGCCGGGAATCAAATTATAATCAATATGAGGTTTTTGTCCCGCAATTGTCTCGGCTACCAACACCCCTTCTTCCGATGCTTTATGCGCAAGCATTGCCCCACGAACTACATCACCGATGGCATAAATATTTTTAATATTAGTTTGAAGATGCTCGTTTACATCGATCATTCCCCGTTCAGTGATTTTCACACCGGCATTTTCCGCTTTCAAACCATCTGTAAAAGGTTTTCTTCCTACTGAAACCAAACAGTAATCGCCTTTAAAAGTTACTTCTTTATCATTTTTATCAGTTGCAGTAACAGTAACTTCTTTTCCCTTTTTGGAAACTGCAGAAACCTTATGCGAAACGTAGAATTTTACACCTTGCCTCTTCATTACTTTCATCAATTCCTTGCTTTGCGAGGAATCCATTGTAGGGATAATTCGGTCCATATATTCCACCACTGCAACTTCGGAACCCAATCGTCGATAAACTTGGCCCAATTCCAAACCAATAACCCCGCCACCAATAACCACTAGGTTTTTGGGAATTTCTTTTAAGCTAAGTGCTTCTGTGGAAGTAATAATTCGGTCTTTGTCCAGTTTTATAAAGGGAAGACTTGCTGGTTTGCTTCCAGTAGCAATAATTGTATTGGTTGCTTCAATGGTTTCATCCTTTTCGCCGGAAATTACAATATGTGTTGCATCTTTAAAAGCAGCGGTTCCCGTAAAAACATCGATTTTATTTTTATTCATCAGAAACTCAATCCCCTTTGTGGTTTGCTCTACCACTGATGCTTTTCGCTCGATCATTTTTTTAAAATTGATCTTTATTTCGCCCGGAATTTCTATTCCATGATCGGCAAAATGTTTCATTGCTTCCTCGTAATGATGGGAAGAATCTAACAAGGCTTTGCTAGGAATACAACCTACGTTAAGACAAGTTCCCCCGAGAACGTTATATTTTTCAATGATAGCGGTTTTCAATCCAAGTTGTGCGCAACGAATTGCCGCTACATAACCACCCGGACCCGAACCTATTACTGCTACATCATATTTTGACATTTTCTGTGTTTTTAAATGAAGTGGCAAAGGTAAAGATTTTTGATTTTAGAACTACGATTGTGGATTGACGATTTTTCAATTTTGAAAGTTGAAAACTTTATGGCCCATCAAATCCCGGAAAGTCTAGCATATAACCAAGACCCACTGTATAAAGCCAATTGCCGTAAATGGCGTGTTCAATTGTTACAAGAGTAGTAGAACGAAACTTGAGGTAGGTAAGTGCAAAAATAATCCCGCCAATAAAGGTAATGAGAAGTACCAGCCATTTTCTGAAAAACAAATGTGCCAAGGAAAATAACAAGGCATTGCTTAAAACCATTACCCATTTTTTAGAAGTAAACGATTTATAGCGCTGAAAGAAAAAAGTACGGTAAAGAATTTCTTGTGGCCAGGCCGACAATAAGGTATAAGTAAAAAGTATCATCAAAAACAGCCCGGGATGGTGTAAGGGAACGTAAAAAAGATTTTTTGGCTCTACCAGTTGCATATATATAATTGTAGAAAGCACTACAAATACAAAGGTTAACAAAAGCCTTTTCCAAAACTGGTTCCAATTCAACCCTTTTTTTACTTTATATTCTATCCCTACTATATAGTGGAGTACATACAAAACATACAAAAATCCTAAAACGGTCAGCAACACCTTTAACCACAAAGGATAATGAAATGCCAAACTAATTGGAAGAATAGCAAACAAAACTAAAAATTCGATGATCAAATAAGCCCTGCTTTTTATCAAATTGTAAATTTTAATTTGGAAATATTTTAAAGGTAAGGGATATTTTTTAAAAAAATACTTTATTCACTTGGGGTATCAGCTTCAAAATTTGCAAATTTGCAGCGAAACAATAAAAAAGAAAAATGGCATTTAAACCCGCAGACAAAATACAGGATTTACAATATTTCGGAGAATTTGGTGGGGTTAACCCATCCATTTCCGATTCATCCACTTACACTTTCCTTTCAGCAAAAACCATGTTCGACACCTTTGAAGGCAACGCTGATGGATGTTATCTCTATTCACGTCACTCTACCCCTTCCAATTTATACCTTGGCCAAGCTTTGGCTGCTATGGAAGGTACCGAAACAGCGAATGTTGCAGCCAGTGGAATGGGTGCCATAACCCCTGCTATTTTGCAACTCTGCAAGGCGGGAGATCATATTATCTCCAGCCGTACTATTTATGGCGGTACGTATGCCTTCCTGAAAAATTTTGCTCCACGACTGAATATTGAAACTTCATTTGTGGATATTACAAAACTCGACCAAGTTGAAGCGGCTATTACCGCGAACACGAAAATAATTTTTTGCGAAACTGTCAGCAATCCATTATTGGAAATTGCAGATATCGAAGCTCTTTCAAAAATTGCAAAAAAACATAACTTACAATTGTTGGTAGACAATACCTTTTCGCCCTTAAGCATTTCCCCTGCAAAAATGGGGGCAGATGTGGTCCTTCACAGTTTGACTAAATTTATCAACGGAAGTAGTGACACTATGGGCGGTGTGGCTTGTGGAACACAAGATTTTATTGACAGCCTCCGCAGTGTAAACGATGGGGCCAATATGCTCCTTGGACCCGCAATGGATAGTCTGAGAGCGGCCTCTATATTGAAAAATTTGCGTACGCTTCACATCCGAATAAAACAGCACAGTGAAAACGCTTTGTATTTGGCTGAAAAATTTCAGGAGGAAGGCTTAAAAACCGTTTATCCCGGATTGAAATCGCATTCCGGCCACGAGCTTTTCAAAAAGATGATGAACAAGGAATACGGTTTTGGCGGTATGTTGACCATAGACGTGGGCAATATTGATAAAGCCAATGAAGTGATGGAGCTGATGCAATCTCGAAACCTTGGTTATCTAGCGGTAAGTTTAGGGTTTTACAAAACATTGTTCAGTGCGCCGGGCTCTTCTACTTCTTCAGAAATACCAGAAGAGGAACAAAAAGAAATGGGGCTAAGTGATGGATTGATCCGTTTCTCGATTGGTTTGGATAACGACATTGAACGCACCTACGAAATGATGAAAGAATGTATGAAGGAAGTGGGAATTTTATAAACTTCATATTTCTTGAAAAACAAAAAACTCCTGAAATTGATTCAGGAGTTTTTTTGTGTTTATTGCGAAATAATTCGCTTGCATACCTTTTTTCAAAATCGTAACATTACACTTCAATAATTAAAACCCCATTATGGAGAGCCAGAATATCCACCCTAAGGAACCTCAAGAAGAAAACATTGTAGAAAACAAGGAACTTAATATTTGGGAAGCACTCATTCCCGTATTTGCTCTTATTGGCATGCTGGCATATAATGTTCTTGTTGCCTACAGCGGTAAAGATGATAATCCTTTGGCAGGAAGTAATCAATTTGTTTTATTATTAGGTGGTGCCGTGGCGGCAATAGTTGGCTTTTTTAATAAGGTAACTTTCGGCCAAATGATGGAAGAAGTGGCCGAAAACATAAAATCTACTGCCGGTGCCATCCTTATTTTATTGATGGTTGGTGCATTGGCAGGAACTTGGTTAATTAGTGGCATAATTCCTACTATGATTTATTATGGTCTGCAGGTCTTAAACCCTACTATCTTTCTGGCTGCCTGTGTTATTATTTGCGCAATAATATCTGTTGCAACGGGAAGTTCCTGGACTACTTCTGCTACAGTTGGTATAGCTTTGATTGGGATTGCCGATGCTTTACATGTTCCTTTGGGGATGACAGCGGGTGCGGTACTTTCGGGAGCCTATTTCGGAGATAAAATTTCCCCGATGAGCGATACCACCAACTTAGCACCTGCCATGGCGGGTACAGATTTATTTACGCATATTCGGTATATGCTTTATACTACTACACCTACCATTATTATTACCATAATAGTTTTTATAATTATTGGACTTAATCTTGATACCACGGGTACTGCAGACACCCACTTAATTTTGGAAGCCGTAGATGACGCTATCAATATAAGCCCGTGGTTATTTGTCGTGCCTGTAATAGTAATTGGTTTAATAATTCTAAAAACATCACCACTTATTGCACTTTTGATAGGAACTCTTTTGGGAGGGGTAGCAGCATTGATTTTTCAACCCGAAATTGTAACGGCCGTGGGTGGGGGAACCACATTAGATTTTACAACCGCCTATAAAGGAATAATGAACGCCATTACTGTAGAAACCTCAATCCCCACTGACAATGAAGCTTTAAAAGGTTTGTTTACAGGAGGCGGAATGAGTAAAATGATGGGGACTATCTGGCTTATACTTTGTGCAATGACCTTCGGCGGAATAATGGACGCTATTGGCGCACTATCCCGAATAAGTAAAGCATTATTATCGTTATTCCACACCACCTTTGGTTTATTTGCAAGTACCGTTGTAAGTTGTTTGGCACTTAACGTTACTGCAAGTGATCAGTACCTTGCCATTGTTATTCCTGGTAAAATGTATGCCAAAGCTTTTAGAGACAAAGGTCTTGCTCCCGAAAATCTTTCGAGAACGTTGGAAGACAGCGGTACGGTAACATCAGTCCTTGTGCCTTGGAATACCTGCGGTGCATACCAAAGTGGAGTTTTGGGCGTAGATACGCTTCACTATGCAGGATATGCGGTCTTTAACTGGCTAAGCCCATTTATGACCCTACTTTTTGCAGCTTTCCGTATAAAAATACGGCAGCTGGCGGACGCGAAAAAAGTTGGGGCATAAATTAAAATCAGCAACATTATTTCTAAAATGCTAGCTCATATATTTTCTCTATACTTTAATAAACTTTTAAGGTAGGTTTACTTTTTATTGGTGTTTTGAAAGAGTACTTTTGCACCTTCAAAAACAAGTAAAATTTAAAAGAAAATCTATATGACATTAGTAGGAAAAAAATTTCCGAATCTAGCTGTTGACGCAATAAATCACAAAGGCGTTACACAAAAAATAAACATTCTTGAAACTGCAAAAAAAGAAGGTAAAAAAGTAATTCTTTTTTGGTATCCGAAAGATTTTACATTCGTTTGTCCAACCGAGTTACATGCTTTCCAAGCGGCCTTGGATGAATTTGAAAAAAGAAATACTATTGTTATTGGTGCTTCTTGTGATTCACCCGAAGTACATTTTGCATGGTTGAACACTCCCAAAAATAACGGTGGAATCGAAGGTGTTACTTACCCTATCCTTGCAGATAGCAATCGCAATCTTTCATCACAACTTGGAATCCTTGATATTACTAACGAACGTTATGATGATGAAACCGGCTTGGTGATGGTTGATGGAGACAATGTAACTTACCGCGCAACCTATTTGATAGATGAGGAAGGAACCGTGTTTCACGAAAGTATAAACCATATGCCCTTAGGTAGAAACGTTTCAGAATTTTTGAGATTGGTAGATGCCTATACGCACGTTCAAAAAAATGGTGAAGTGTGTCCCGCTAACTGGCAAGAAGGTGCTACGGCAATGAATGCTAACCGGGAAGGTGTTGCAGAATACTTGACTGAGCAATTAAATTAATCAAACTATTTTTATTTTAATGGCCCTTTTCTTTTTATTGGAAAAGGGCCATTCTTTTAAGAAGGCTTTATCATTTTAACCGAAATGCTTTTCTTATTTTTAAACTTCTTTAAAAATAAAAAAATGGCAAATATCACATTAGGAGGAAACAAAATTGAAACTTTTGGAAACCTTCCAAAAACAGGAGAAAAAGCACAGGATTTTAATCTTACTGCCCAAGACTTAAGTTCAAAAAAGCTTTCAGATTTTAAAGGCTCTAGAGTAATTATGAATATATTTCCGAGTATAGACACCAATGTTTGTGCTACCTCGGTAAGAAAATTCAATGAAAAGGCAAGCGGACTGAAAAACACGAAAGTGTTATGTATTTCGCGGGATACTCCTTTTGCATTAAAACGCTTTGCAACAGATGAAGGCATAGAAAACGTTACCAATCTTTCCGATTTCAAGGAAGGAAAATTTGGAAAAGACTATGGTGTAGAGATGACTTCAGGTGCCATGCAAGGATTTCATTCCCGCGCGGTTTTGGTGTTAGACGAAGATGGTAAAGTTATCCATTCACAACAAGTTCCAGAAATCGGCCAAGAACCGGATTATCTTTCCGCCTTAAAAACCCTTTTGTAAAAGTGTGGAATTCCTTTTTGGGCAAACGCCTAAAAGGTTGCGGCTATGCCCTTAAGGGAGCGTGGTTATTATTGCGGAGCGAAGCTAGTATTCAGGTTCAGGCAGTTATTGCCATATTAATGACTTTTGCTGGCTTTTATTTTAATATCTCCACTACTGAATGGATGTTTCAAATAATTTCCATCGGTTTGGTCATGAGTATTGAAGGAATCAATACCGCTGCAGAAGAAATTGCAGATTTTGTCCACCCAGATTTTCACAACAAAATTGGGTTTATAAAAGACGTTGCTGCCGGTGCGGTTTTCTTTGCTGCCGTAACAGCTGTAATTATTGGCTGTATTATTTATATCCCTAAGTTTTAATTTTATAAAAAGATATCGCAACTGATTGATTAGTAATTAATTATATTTTTTTAGGTATATTTAATATTCTAAAACAATCTAGTTATGAAGCATTTAACCACAATCTTGTGCATACTGCTTTTTTCTTTTAAGCTTTTTGCACAACCGGAAGCCCCTTCACCTATTATATTTATCTATGACGCCAGCGGCTCCATGTGGGGCAAAATGCAAAGTTCGACTAAAATGGATATCGCCTCGAGTGTCCTTTCTACATCTGTAAAAAATCTTCCTGATAATCAAAAAATAGGTTTGGTGGCCTATGGGCATCGCAAAAAGGGCGATTGCCAGGACGTGGAAACATTGGTAAGCATGGACAACACCTCAAAAAGTAAAATTGCCTCCACCGTAAAGTCAATCAAACCTTTGGGAATGACGCCCCTAGCCTATTCAGCTACTACCGTTATAGACCAACTTCGGAAATCGAAGGTGAAAGCAACCATCATTTTGGTAACCGATGGAATTGAATCCTGTGATGGTAATATTTGTGAAGTTGTAAAGGCTGCCAAAAAAGAGGGAATCGATTTTAAGTTGCATATTGTGGGCTTCGGTCTAAAAACCGGAGAAAGTGCACAGCTTGAATGCGCAGCCCAGGCTGGAGATGGCAATTATTACGATGCCGCCGACGCAAGTGGCTTGGGTAAAGCACTGGGCGAATTGGTGGTACAAACCATCGATAAGAAAAAAGGAAATCACGGAGTATTTGCAATGAAAAATAGCAAAGCAATTGATGCCCTTGTAACTGCTTATAAAAGTGGAACCAAAGAGAAAATGGGAGGCACCCGCACCTACAAGGATACTTCTTATTTCTATCTTCCTCCCGGAAAATATGATATAGAAGTTAGTCCACTTGAAGGCAGTGATGTAAAACCTATTACCGTTACAGATATCCAAACTTTTGAGAAAAAGAAAACCAAACAGGTGGTGAATTTTGATGGTGCTAAATTTTTGGTAACAATCACTAATAATGGAAAAGGATGGGATAGCACGGTAAAAGCTAAAACGAAGGAAGGAAAACCTGCCAGTAGTGCAAGGACTTATGGAGGAACAAAAGAAATGGAAGTAAACCCAGGAGTTTATGACATTGACGTTTTAGCGATCGATATGTATGGTTTTGAAACCAGTTACTTATTTAAGGATATGGAGATTAAGGCAGGCGAGGAAAAAGTAATAATTCACGACTTTAAAACTGGAATTGCCAAGATTGGCGTGCAGGAAAACGGAACATTGGTAGATGTTGTGGTAGGAATATTTGACGCTGATAAAACAAAATCAGTCGCAGGAGGAAGAAGTTATACATCCACTAACAGTAATCCCCGTGCCTATGTTCTAAATCCAGGCACTTACAGTGTAAAATTAAGGGGTAATAAAAACGGAAAAGACCAAATAATTTGGCATGAAATTACTGTAAAAGAGGGAGAAACTTTTACGAAAATGTATGAATGGTAAATATTTATAAAAAATGAAAAAATTACTAAAACCCGCTAACATTGCTTTTTATTTTTTGATGCTTTTGCTATTTTTTGTTCTTGGGCTATATTTTGCAAGCTTCATTGAAGCGGGCAAAAATCAAGGACTCGCTGGTGGAGCCATAGTTTTGGGTTGGGGCGTACTTTTCGGAGTGATTGCATTTTTGGCTTCCTTTTTTATAGCCAATTTCACATCGGTAAAAACTATCATAAAAATAAATTGGCTTTTATTAATTCTTTTAGTAGCCACTTGGAGTTACAAATATTACCAGTTTAAAATAAGGGATAAGGAACAGGAAGAAAAAAGCAAGCAATTTCATCCCCCACCCACATCGCCCACCGAAGCTGTACAAACAGTTTCACTGGCTATGTTAAGCCCCTATGATAAAAGTGGGGCTTCAGAAAATTTTTCTTCCGAAAATAAAAATATGGGCATCGGTTTTTTTATTCCCAATTTTTATGAAAAAAGAACCCTCTATTTTTATGGGGGCGTAAATCTGGAAAAAGGGTTGACAGACCATATACCTCAAGACAGTGTGGTTTTTGCCCTGGATCAAAATCAAAACTTCACCACTACCTACGCCCCGCCCTGGTTATATCCTGCCGCTTTAAAATTGGATTACGGCATAATTCATTTTAAAGCTATTGGAATGGGCCGTGATTTTATTAAAGTGGAAACCAATTCCCAAAACGGACAAATAGCTTATTTGGATAAAAGTGCCGGAAAATTTGTTTCATGGCCAGAATTTATTCTTTCAATGAACAGTGTGGAATTTCCCGAAGAAAACAAACAGTCTGTTCGGGTAAAGCCTTTGGATTATGCAGGAGAAATAAAGGCAGATTACGATTTTATTGAACCTTTAATGGTTGAAGGGGAATGGCTGTACGGAATTCTTTTGGACGGAAACCGCCAAGAAAAAGGGAAAGGATGGATAAAGTGGCAGCAAAACGGCAGACTTTTGGTTACTTATAATTTATTTAGTTAGCGTTGCAATGTAAAGCAACACAACCTCCATCCTTTTTGCTTCTGATATTGTATTGGGCATTTTTTAACTGTTAAACAATGAATATTTAATATTGGATATTTTTTCGCTTTTAGTACCGTTGTATTATTGTATTTTTGCTGAAAGACAACCGTAAAATTAATGGCCAAAAAAAAGAAGACAACAACTAAAACTCCGCGTAAAAAAATAAGTTTTTCGCTTTCCAAACAACAAAAAATACTTTTGGGAAGTTTTTTGTTTTTACTTGGCTTAGCGCTAATATTTTCTTTTATCTCCTATTTTTTTACATGGAAGGCAGATCAAAGCGATCTTGGCATGTTAACCACTCGCGAACTGCATAACAAAAACTGGCTCAATAAATTTGGGGCAAATGTGGGCCATTTTTTCATCTTCAATGGTTTTGGTATCTCGGCTTTTATTTTTGCTTTTCTCGTAACCCTTACCGGAATTTATTATTTTTTCGATTATGCAAAATCCCAATTATTAAAATATTGGTTTTGGGGGCTTTTGCTGATGCTATGGATTTCCGTATTTTTTGGTTTTTTTGGATCCAGAACAACTCTTTTCAGCGGGGTAGTTGGCTATGAAATAAATGATCTTTTACAGGATTATATAGGCCTTGTGGGCGCTATGCTTGTAATGATTTTTATTCTGATTTTTTATCTAGTGGTTCGGCTGAAACTTACTCCGGAGAAAGTGATAGCAGCTTTTAAAATTTCGAAAAAACAAATTGCTTCTGAATTTGTTACCGAAAATGATGAACCACTTCAAAAGAAAACCCATGGTACAGACTTAAAAAAAGAAGACGAATATATTCCAGAACCTTATATTGAAGAAAAAGTTACCCCTACTTCTCCTGTTTCTGAAAAGATAATTTTAAAATCTGATGTGGAAGGTGATGTTGAAATGGAGGTGGAACAAGCTCCTGAAGAAGAAATTGTAGAAGAAAATCTAAGCGCTAAACTGGTCAAGGACTATGGTGAATTCGATCCACGATTGGAGCTCAGCGGCTATAAATTCCCGAGCATAGAATTATTAAGGGACCATAATGCTGGCGGTGGGATTACGATAGACCAAGAAGAACTGGAAGAAAACAAAAACCGAATTGTTGAAACCCTAAACAATTATAAAATTGGGATTGCAAACATTAAAGCTACCGTAGGACCAACGGTAACCCTTTATGAAATTGTACCCGATGCGGGAGTGCGGATTTCAAAAATTAAAAACCTTGAAGACGATATAGCGCTTTCACTTTCAGCATTGGGAATTAGGATTATAGCACCTATACCCGGCCGTGGCACTATTGGTATTGAAGTGCCCAATAAAAATCCACGTATGGTTTCCATGCGTTCTGTTATTGCCTCTCCAAAATTTCAAAATGCTGAAATGGAGCTTCCATTGGCTTTTGGAAAAACCATCAGTAACGAAACATTTGTAGTCGATCTTGCAAAAATGCCTCATTTACTTATGGCTGGTGCAACTGGGCAAGGGAAATCGGTAGGGCTAAATGCTATCCTTACCTCATTGCTTTACAAAAAACATCCAGCAGAGGTGAAATTTATTTTGGTCGATCCCAAAAAAGTGGAATTGACGCTTTTCAATAAAATTGAGCGGCATTATCTTGCAAAGCTCCCCGATACAGAGGAAGCAATAATTACGGATACCACCAAGGTTATACACACTTTAAATTCCCTTTGTATTGAAATGGACGCCCGTTACGATCTTCTGAAAGATGCAATGGTTCGTAATATTAAGGAATACAACACCAAATTCAAAAACAGAAAACTGAACCCCAATGAGGGCCACAGATATTTACCGTATATAGTTTTGGTGATCGACGAGTTTGCAGACCTTATAATGACTGCGGGAAAGGAAGTGGAAACACCCATCGCACGTTTGGCCCAATTAGCGCGAGCTATCGGAATTCATTTGATTATAGCTACCCAGCGCCCTTCGGTAAATGTAATTACAGGAATTATAAAGGCTAACTTTCCGGCCCGTATTGCTTTTAGGGTTACCAGTAAAATAGATTCAAGGACTATTTTGGATAATTCAGGAGCCGATCAACTTATTGGTCGCGGCGATATGCTGTACACCCAAGGAAACGATCTTACCCGCTTACAGTGTGCTTTTGTGGATACTCCGGAAGTTGCTGACATTACGGAGTACATTGGGTCTCAAAAAGCATATCCCGATGCCCACCTACTGCCCGAGTACGTAGGGGAAGAAGGTGGCACAAATGTTGATATTAACATCGAGGAACGGGACAAAATGTTCCGCGAAGCTGCCGAAGTTTTGGTAATTGCCCAACAAGGTTCCGCCTCTTTATTGCAACGCAAACTTAAATTAGGCTACAACCGAGCAGGGAGGATTATTGACCAAATGGAAGCCGCCGGTATTGTAGGCCCTTTTGAAGGAAGCAAGGCACGGCAGGTTTTAGTCCCAACAATTGACGCATTAAACCAACTTTTAGAAAATGAAACTAATTAAAATGAAAAATTTTACAATTATCTGTATCGCCCTCTTTGCGACAACACTTTTACAAGCACAAGACGCAAAAACCCTTTTGAAGGAAGTTTCGGCCAAAGCCAAAAGCTATGATAATATTACCATCGACTTTAAATATAACTTAAACAATTCCAAAGAAAACGTAAACCAAGAAACCCGCGGAGATGTTACACTGCAGGGAAATAAATATATGTTGAATATGCTGGGAACTACCCGTATTTTTGACGGAAAAAATATTTATACCATTGTTCCCGAAGATGAAGAAGTTACCATTTCAAAATATAATCCCCAGGACGATAAAGAAGTTACCCCTTCAAAAATGTTGACTTTTTATGAAAAAGGTTACAACTATAAAATGGACATTCAGCAGGATATAAAGGGAAGAAAAATACAGTTTGTGAAATTGATTCCTATTGATGCAAAAGCGGAAATAAAAGATATTCTTTTAGGGATAGATGTACAGACAAAACATATTTACAAGTTGATCCAAACCGATTCCAATGGAACAAAATACACTCTTACCGTAAATTCCTTTAAAACAAATCAGCCAGTCTCTAAAACCTTGTTTACTTTTGACGAAGCCAAATATAAAAAGGATGGCTATTACATAAACAGGTTATAATTATCCCACGGGAGTGAAAATACTTGACAGGTACATATTGGTAACTTATTTGAAGACGTTCTTGAGCGTCTTCATTATTTTAATGTTCATATTTGTGCTGCAGACCATCTGGCTCTATATTTCTGAACTTGCCGGAAAAGACTTGGATGTTTGGATTGTCCTTAAATTTCTTTGGTACGTTTCTCCCCGATTGATTCCTTTGGTTTTGCCACTCACCATTTTGGTTACCTCTTTAATGGTTTTTGGTACTTTTTCAGAAAATTACGAATTCGCAGCGATGAAATCCACGGGTATTTCATTACAACGTGCCATGAGCAGCGTTATGGTTTTTATTGTTTTGCTTTCCATTACCGCCTTCTTTTTTGCCAATAATGTTATCCCCTATTCCGAATATAAATGGCAGAACCTTCGCCGTAACATTTCGCAGTTTCAACCTTCCATGGTAATCGTTGAAGGTCAGTTCAGCCAGATTGGCGATATGTTCAATATTAAGGTTGAAGAAAAAAGTGGAGATCGGGACCAATATCTGAAAGATGTGGTAATCCATAAAAAAAACGAAAAAAAACCCAATGGCAATTACACTGTAATAATTGCGAAAAATGGAGAGCTTGCCAGTGAAGAAGGCAGCAATACACTTTCCCTAATTTTAAAGGAAGGTAATTATTATGAAGATGTGCAAACAAACAATGCGGTTAAACAGCAAAAAAAGCCATTTGCAAAAAGCTCTTTTCATGAATACGCTATAAATATTGACTTAACAGCACTGAACAATAAGGATGTTGATAAAGAAAACAATCTCAACAATCAAAATATGTATAATATTAGCGAACTGCATGTAGAGATTGATTCGCTTTCAAAAAGCTATTCAAAAGATATTGAATCCTTTACAGATAATATGTATTACCGGGTTGGAGTATCCAAATTTCAGGAAAATAACCCTGCAGACACCATTCCTTATAAGGCTGTCAGTTCATTATTAGATATTTACAGTCCTATCCAGCAGTCGCAGATCATTAAATTGGCATTGAACAACGCCAAAGGAACCTTACAGACCATCGATGCAAAAAAAACAGAATTTAAAAACATTACAAAACGCCTTAACAAAAACGAAATCGCCCTAAATGAAAAATATGCTTTAGGAGTGGCCTGTATTATTCTCTTTTTTGTAGGAGCTCCTTTGGGCGCAATTATTAGAAAAGGGGGAATGGGACTACCCATGGTAATAGCCATAGTTCTTTTTTTAACGTACCATTTTATAGGTATTTTTGCAAAAAACAGCGCTGAAGATGGTACCATGCATCCATTTATAGCTACTTGGATAAGCACGGCAATCATGCTTCCACTAAGCATTTGGTTAACTTATAGAGCAACCACTGACCAAGGTATAATTGATATTGATTCCTTCGCAAGACGCATTAAAAAGCTTTTTAAAAAGAAGGAAGAACAATAAAAATATTATTTCCCTAAAAGAATATACCAAACCGCTATCTCCTTACACTTCCGTATCTTTGCACTACAATATTTATAAGTTATGATTACTACACAAAAGGGGACTTCCGTCCAACTAAACACAATTGAAGAAGCCATTGAAGATATAAGCAATGGAAAGATAATTATAGTGGTTGATGATGAAAACCGTGAAAATGAGGGTGATTTTATTGCCGCTGCTGAAATGGTTACCCCCGAAATGATAAATTTTATGGCAACCCACGGACGAGGTTTAATCTGCGCGCCTTTAACAGAAGATAGATGCAATGCATTGAATTTAAATATGATGGTTGAAAACAATACCGTGCTTCACCATACACAATTCACCGTTTCTGTGGATCTTATTGGACATGGCTGTACCACCGGTATTTCCGTCCACGATCGCGCCAAAACTATCAAGGCTTTGGTCGATGAAAATACAAAAGCGGGCGATTTGGGCAGACCCGGGCATATATTTCCACTTCGCGCAAAGGAAGGCGGGGTTTTGCGCAGAACGGGGCATACCGAAGCAGCAATAGATCTGGCAAGACTTGCAGGCTTGAAACCCGCAGGTATTTTGGTGGAAATTTTGAATGAAGATGGCACTATGGCTAGGCTTCCCCAATTAATGAAGGTTGCCAAAAAATTCGATTTGAAATTAATCTCCATTGAAGATTTGGTGAAATATAGAATGGAACATGATTCCTTGATTGAAAAAAAGGAAGATTTTACCATTAATACAAAATTTGGCACATATAGGTTAAGAGCCTATAAACAAACTACAAATGACCAAATTCATATAGCCTTGACCAAAGGCCATTGGAAGGAAAATGAGCCCGTAATGGTTCGGGTAAACGCTACCCTAGTAAATGGTGATATCTTGGGAACCTTGACCAACAATGCCGAACAGAAATTGGATGATATGTTCAATGTTATTAATAAGGAAGGAAAAGGGGTTATTGTGTTTATAAATCAACAAAGCCAATCGTTAAATCTTTTAAACAGATTGAAGGAACTTAAGGAAGCGCAAAAACCAAATGAAATAGCCAAAGCACCGAGAATTTCCATGGACAACAAAGATTTTGGTATTGGTGCACAAATACTCCACGATTTGGGAATACATAAAATACGGCTTATTTCTAATAGTGAGCAGACCAAAAGAGTAGGAATGATCGGGTACGGATTGGAGATTACGGAATATGTAGATTATTAGTTAGTCTTTTACAACTGCACCAGGGATAAGAAGGGCTTCCAATTTTTCAAGTCTTTTCCCAAACTCCTTATTTTTTTTATCGGTTTCAGAAAACCTTTGATGGTACTCCTCCTTTTCTTTTTGAAGACTTTCAATTAAAACTTGTTGCTCTTGTATAGATTTTACCAAAACCGGAATAAAATCATTATATCTTAAACTGAGGTAACCGTTATCATCTGTATTCAAAAGCCCTTGGTCAGTATATCCCAATTTCCCTAACAAAACCTCTACATCTTGGGCAATAAATCCAATTTCACGGGTTTTGGAATCGTTGTTTTTTCGGATGTAATCCACAGGTTTTAATTGTGAAACCATATTTAGACCATAAGGCAAGGTTCTAATATTATTTTTCCATCTTTTGTCTGAAGGTGAGGTCCAAGGTATTTGCACTTCAGCAAGGGTTATATTGGCATCCCCAATACGAATTTGATTAGATCCTGCACTATTTGGCACTTGGGCATTATAACCGATTGCTATGTTATTATTTCCTGCAGTAAGATTAGACATGGCCTCTTCTCCAAAAGCAGTATTGTAATCCCCAGTAACATTATTGAAAAGCGCATTAGCTCCACTAGCTGTATTGGATTCACCATCGGTATTTGTAAAAAGTGCTTGAAAACCGTTTGCTGTATTTTTAATTCCCTCGGTATTTGCATTTAGCGCAAATGCTCCATTTGCCGTATTATAATTACCCAAAGTATTTGATAAAAGACTTCTTGCTCCAATAGCAGTGTTAGAATTTCCACTGCTGTTGTTTTTAAGAGTTTCATAGCCATCTGCTGTATTGAAGTTGCCTTGCGTATTTTCGTTGAGGGAACTCCATCCCGAAGCAGTATTATTTACGCCTATGGTATTTTTAAAAAGTGATTGATAACCAATTGCTGTATTGTCCTTCCCAGTAGTATTTTCATTAAGAGCAAATGCTCCGATAGCGGTATTATTAATTGCAGTAGTATTCTTATTCAATGCCTGAAAACCATTAGCTGTATTATAGCTTCCGGTAGTGTTTGCCCTTAGCGTTAAAGAACCAGTAGCCGTATTATAATCACCAACGTTGGCAAAAAGACTTTGGGAACCAATTGCTGTGTTTGAATTGTTACTAATGCTATTTGAGAGGGCGTTAAAACCCACAGCTGTATTATTTGTCCCGTTATTAATTTTTGTTAAGGAATTAATCCCGACTCCCAAATTTTTATTATTGCTGCCAACGTTGCTAAAACCAGCATTCCGCCCAAGAAAAAGGGACGAACCCAAATTGTCAGACTTCGCATCCGAAAGATCGTCAATCTGTTTTGCACCTGTTACGCTAATCCAGTTTGAAGTTGCATTATCCCAATAATAAAATCCTTTGAAAGGTGCACCAATGCCAATACCAGTGGCATAGACCATCATGCCATCTTGTGCAACGGTAGGATTGGTTAGTGGAAAATTATTGATTTTTGGAATTAATATTCCATCCGTATTTGCGGGAGATACCTGTGAAGTAGAACGAATATCAAGTTGCGAATTGGGAGAAATAGTTCCTATCCCTACTTGTGCAATAAGTGGGATGCTGAAATAGAAGAAACACAAAAAGGGGATGAACGAATATTTCATAGCAAATGTTCATAAAATTTGCTTTTAAAACTCCATATATTTTCACATATTTAATCTTAGAAAGTAAACTTTTCCCCCAAATTACTTACTTTAAATTTGAAAAAGAAAGGTCGTGAACCTTATTCGATATTTAGCAGATATTGAGGTTGAACAACACCTGCAAATACAAATTTTTTGATTAATTGTGAATAATGGAAATAAGCGTATCCTTTATTTTTTGGGCTCGTTCCTTTACTTCTTTTTCGGTCCAGCTTAACTTAACCAATACCGAAATGTTTCTACCCAACCAAGCATCGCTTTTTGAAAAATCCGTATTGTCCAAATCCTGCATTTGGTTTTTTACTTCCGCAGATAAATTCCCCAAAGATTTTGAGTCTTTCAAATGTTTCCAGCCATCTATGTAATGCCAATTGTTTTTGAACCAATAAAAACTGCCATCCACCCCATTTTCAATTAAGTTTCTGTGGCCTTTCTCTGCTAATTCCTGACTTGGCAAAAAGAAGTTGAGAAAGGAATAATTTTCTTCGCCGCCCTCCGGAACTTTGCGGAAAGTGATTCCCTCAACGTTTTCCAATGCTTCCCTTAAGATGGTATAATGCTGTTTCTGCAATTTTAAAATACCATCCAGTTTATCAATCTGTGCCACGCCCACTGCGGCATTCAGTTCAGAAATCCGAAAATTGTATCCCATAAAAGGATGGGTTTCAGCTCCCCGATCTTTTCCAATATGGTCATGTCCGTGATCTTGATAGTGATCAGCATGAACTGCGTATTTTTCATTATTGGTAACTATGGCGCCACCTTCCCCACAGGTAATGGTTTTCACAAAATCAAAGGAAAAGCATCCCAGATCGCCGTAGCTTCCCAATGGTTTTCCATCGTAAGTGCCTCCCAAAGCCTGACAGGCATCTTCAAGTAAAATAAGGATGTGTTTATTACAAATAGCCTTAAGTGCTCCCAAATCGGCCATAGAACCGCACATATGTACGGGCATCACACATTTTGTTTTAGATGTGATGGCGGCTTCCACAGCTTTTGGATCAAGCGTTAAGGTATCGTCAATATCTACTAAAATAGGTACTGCCCCCAAGGCCAAAATAGATTCAAAACTAGCCACAAAAGTGAAGGTGGGCATAATTACCTCATCCCCTGCTCCTATTCCAGCCGAAGCTAGTGCTACTGTAAGAGCTGCGGTACCGCTTGAAACCAGTTGACAATATTCACTTTGCATTCGCTTGGCGAAAGTGGTTTCAAATTCTTTTGCTTTCCAATGATTATTTCGCATTCCATCGAAACCGTAACGCATCAAAACGCCTGTTTCCAAAACGTCATTTACTTGTTTGCGCTCTTCGGCGCCAAAAATTTCAAATCCGGGCATATTTTAATGATTAATGAATAATGTAGAATGAATAATAGATGTGTTGTAAAGGTAATGGTTGCGCAATTCATGCGAAAGGACCGATTGTAAATTCATAAAAAACATGTTCAACGTAGGGAGTAACTATTTTAAATATTTTAAGTTTTCTGAAAATCAATCCATTTCAATAATCAGCTCATCCACCCCTCGACGAACTTTTTTTAAATTGATGAAAAAATCCTCTTCATCGCGATAACCCACCGGTAAAATTATAACAGACTCTAAGCCCATTTTTTTAAGACCTAACAATTCATCGTATTTTTCAGGCTCAAAACCTTCTATTGGGCAGGCATCAATATTTTCCACAGCACAAACTGTAAGCAGTGCACCTAAAGTAAGGTACAATTGATTAGCCATCCATTTTTTTATTTCAATGGGATTTTTTTCTGAAAAAGATCTTACCAATTCCTTTTCAAATGGTTCCAATATTTTACGCGGGGTACTACGAGCGCCCTCCACGCGGGCAAAATGCGCTTTTATAAATTCGGGATCCACTTTGTCCTGCATACATAAAATTAAAATATGGGAGGCGTCCCGGACCTGTACTTGATGGTACGTTAGTGGAACTAGTTTTTCCTTTAAATTAGGGTTGCTTACCACCAACATTTTTAGGGGTTGCAGGCCAAAGGAGGTAGCTGTTAGGTTAAAGGTTTCCTTAAGTATATTTAGCTTTTCTTCGGAAAGTTTTTTTGAAGGGTCAAACTTTTTGGTGGCGTACCGCCATTTTAGTTGCCGTATAGTTTGGGAGGACATTCTGAATATAATTTGCTGTTCCTTGCAAAAATAGTGATAATAATATTGAACTTATTAGCAAATCAAAAAAGCACTTATAAAAGTACCCGCTCAAATTTAATTTATGGAACCAATTATTAATTTATAAAAATTAATATCCAAAAAAGATTTATAAAATAAAAAAGCTTTCTATATTTGCACCCGCTAAAGGAGAAATGGCAGAGTGGTCGATTGCGGCAGTCTTGAAAACTGTTGAGGGTTACACCTCCGGGGGTTCGAATCCCTCTTTCTCCGCAATACAAAACCTTAACCGTCTATTTATTAGATAGTTGAGGTTTCTTTTTTTAGCACTTGTACCGTTATGCGTACCGTAATGAAACGAAAAACCTATTTTTTGACTGTAAAATAAAAAGTATCTTTGGCTAACTTTCTATAAAGCCATTTAGAAAGTATTGAGTAAAAGAGGTTAGCCGTACTGGTTGACCTTTTTTTATTGCCTTATTGTTGACCTCGAAAAAATAGTATATGCGGTATAATTACGCTAAATATCGGTATAGGGTTGACGTGTGCAATATAGTTTTAATCCTTTAAGCCTTGTATTTGTGGGCGTGGTTGTTTTGGATGCGCCAAAGAGGGGGATATAAGAAAAGCCCCTGTTTAAGAGGGCTTTTACTTCCAGTTCCTTTGAATAGAATTATTAAATACTTTTAGGAAATTCAAAATAGATATAAATATTTCATTTTAGTTTGGATATATTTATAAACTTTAAATAATCTACTAAAAACATACTTTATGAAAATTGAAATTGAAAATATTAGCGTAATGTATCCAAATGAAAATTCATCTACTTTAAGAAATATTAGTTTAAATGAAGACGGGGAGTTTTTACACATTCAAATTAATGACTTAAAAACGCACGGCTCACTAACATTTGACAAAAACCAATTAAAATTATTAAGAGATAGTTTAAATATCTTTCTTAATAATAAACTTATTGATGATATAGAATAGGATTTTGTTATTTATTAAGTTTTTGCCGTTTCTCTTTCCAGTTTTCGGCACTCATATAATTTTGAACCGTCCTAAAACTACAATCCAGTAACTTTGCTATTTCCTTACTATTCAAGCCCATACAATAGTATTTATAGGCTTTTAAAGTGTCAATCTTTCCAGTAATGGTATTATTTTGCATTTCTTATGTTATTAAAGTTGTACTTAAATGGTAGTTATTCCAGTTAACGCAAACGCACTTTTCAAGAACCTATTTTAAAGCGTTTTAACGCACTTTTAATATGAAAATATCATAGTACCCCCCGTAACGGTTTTAACCATTCTTGAATAGCGTTTGTTGTGGTTGTTTGGCATATTTTGCACGTTCCTGTCTTATAGCCCTATGTACTTGGAAAACGTGAACCCCGTAAAATTCCGCTATTGCCTTACTTGGCATTCCAGCAAGTCGCATTTGAAATATTCGCTTTTGCTTAATACTGCCTTTGCCGAAAATTTCGTGTTTCCATTTTAAAAGTTTGCGCCTATCTACATTATAAGTCCTTGCAAGTGCATCAACTGCATAAAGACCCGTTGTAAAATCACTAATAAAACGTTGTTTCAAATTGTAGTTTTCGGCTTTTGAGAATTTTCTATATACGTGGTTCATTTCTTAATATATTTAATTTAGATATAGAGTTTACTAATCGTTTCGCCCTATGGCTTGTAAGGGTTTCGCCTGTGTCCAGTAACGTTACTTTTATCACTTTACGAATCCAAAGGAAAGGGGCGTTAATTTCATTTTGGTATAGGCTAACGGCTTCACAATTTCCGTTATCCCGATACTCAACCAAAAGAAAAAGACGGGAGCGGTTGAGGTTTTGTAAGCAAAAGTTAAGTACAGGCTTTTCGGCTATTTTTAAAAAGTGTCTTTCCTTTTTTCGCTGTTTAGCGTGGTAACTGTTATTACATCTTTTGGAGCAATACAGGGAATTACTTTTTTTGTTGGAAATATCCTTTGCACACGTTCGGCAAAAATTGCCTTTTTCGGTTGTGATTTTTTGGGTTGAAATTGTAGTGTTTTTTGCATCCATTTTTTTGACCTTTTTTTGTTTTATTTCTGTTAGTTGGTTTGGGTACGTTTTAACCGTGCATTCTAACGGTTCAAACGTGGACAAATCTTTGCTTCCATTTTCTAAAAAATTGTTGTTCAAACGTGGACACTTTACAGCTGTTAATTCGTTCCATTTTTGGGCTATTAAATTTGTGGTTTCGGTATGGGTTGCCGTTGTACCAAATCGGGAAAGTATTTTTT